>NZ_JEYB01000003.1:0-120796 GCF_000582255.1 Acinetobacter sp. 1566109
ATGTGTTCATTGTCCTGGAACACCATTGGCACAGCCATGATTTTGCGTTGTTCCACTTCGTCTTGGAAGAATGCACCATCAATCATGGTTGCCGTAGTGTTCGGGTTATAAATGGCAATCAGGTTAAGCGCCTGTACCACGTCAGGACAGTTATGACAGCTAAGTGATACGAATACATCAAAGTTGGCTTTGAGGTTTAAACCTTTAATTTGATTTAAAACCTCATCTGACACCTTAGGTGCATAGCCAGACACTTGTAACAGTGCCAAGATCAAAGATGTAAACTCATGGCCCATTGGTAAGCCTGCAAAGAACACACGAGGCTGTTCACCTGCTTTAGCCACACCAAAGCTTGGACGACGTGTATTGTTACCGTCAAAACGGGCTGTTACCTTGTCAGAAAGCTCAGCGATTTCAGTTACTAATTCTTTAATTTGGGCAGCTTTATCTGATTCATCCAAAGCAGCAACTAATTCGATTGGACTTTCTAAACGTTCTAGGTAAGCTTTTAATTGAGTTTTAATGTTTTGATCTAACATCTGTTTTTACTCCAATGCATCCAAATTCTTTCAATAGATGCATAGTACGTGAAAACAATGAATAGGTAAAACAGTATGTTTTTATGTATTTGATCGGTTTTTTAGATTTTATTATTACTTACTTCAAATTAAAAAAAAGCCAACCTGAACTTATCCCAGCGCAGGTCAGCAAACTGGTTCAACTAGAGCAACATCACACCAAATACAGCCCCAGCAATCAAAACATGCAAGGGATGAACTTTTTTAATTAAAGACAATAAAGTCGCAATGACTACCATAATGATAAGTAAAGTATTTATTGCTGCTGCCTCAGAAATAATCCAAGCACTGGCAAGCACTGTTCCAACTGTCACAGGCTGTAAAGCAAGCTGTAAAACACGGCGCCATTTTTTGTCTTTAAACTTAGACCAGCCTCTCATTACAAATACAGTAATAAGAGATGACGGTAAAAATTTAGCGGTAGAAGCTACAAGTAAACCTGACAATCCCGCTACGTGCCACCCTACCAACGGTACAATCATCATGTTTGGCCCAGGAGCTGCTTGCGCCATGGCAAACAAAGCACTAAATTCCTGCGCAGTCATCCAATGATGAATGTCGACTACTTGGCGTTGCATTTCAGGCAAAATTGTATTCCCTCCACCAAATGCAATAAGAGACAATTGAGTAAAAATGATCGCTAAAGCAAGTAGAACTGCGCCCATTACACACGTCTCCAAATAATAGATGAATAAAGTGCCAATAAAATCAACATAGTCAAAAGTAAAGGAACTTTTAGAAAAGCAATACAGACAATTGCAGCTACGACAACACACATCGCTATTGGATTACGTAATAAAGGCTTAATCATTTTCAATCCAGTTGCAACCAAAAGCCCAGCTGCTGCTGCCCCTAAACCTTCGAAAAGATGCTTAACCATCAAGTTATCTTGGAACTGTTCATAAACATAATGTAAAAGTACAACAATTACGGTAGGGGCAAGAATCAAACCAATAAGTGAGCTCACTGCTCCACGGACACCGCGAAATTCAATACCAATCGCAACAGATAAATTAATAATATTGCCACCCGGTAAAAATTGACACAAACCAAGTAACTCGGTGAACTTTTCAGGACTTAGCCATTGCCTTTGCTCTACAATAACTTTGCGGGCTAAAGGCAAAACACCACCAAATCCCATTAAACCTAATGTTAAAAAACCTAAAAATAACTCTGTGCAGGTAGGTACACTCTCCTTCTGCACGGCAATCTCAACATGGTTCATTTTCGTTACTTTTCACTTTATCTGACCAAGATAGAATGATACTTTTGTGGTATATCTACAAATGCTTTTATTTTCGTTAACCATACCCTAAAGGTATTTCTATGCTCGATTTACATAAGCTTCATGCCTTTGTTGTAGTGGTTGAAGAAAGAAACATTACGCATGCAGCAAACCGATTGTTTATCCAACAGCCGCCTCTAACGCGTTTACTCAAAAAACTTGAAGAAGAACTCGGTACACAGTTACTTATTCGTCAACCGCGCGGGATTGAACCAACAGAAGCGGGTTTAGCATTATTTAAAGAAGCACAACTTTTATTAGAGCATGCTCGCCATATTACCAAATTGGTCCAAGACGTTAGCCAAGGTAAAACTGGACAGCTTAATATTGGTTTTACAAGTTCCGCAGGTTTGCATCCACTCATTTCACTTGTATTACGTTCATATCGGGAAATGTACCCTGCTGTACAAACTAAACTTGAAGAAGCAGGTAGTCAAAAGCAACTGGACTGGTTAATTTCAGAAAAACTTGATATTGCTTTTCTAAGAGCACCAATTAGCCGCGATATTGGATTGAAGCATCTTCATATATTAGATGAACCCATGGTGGTGGCCTTACCTATCGGTCATCCGCTTACACAGAAGAAAAAAATTAGTTTAAGTAACTTGTCAGAGGAAAATTTTGTTTTATACCGTCGCTCTTCAGGGCAAGGCTTATATGACAATATTTTATATAGCTGCTATCAAGCAGGATTTAGTCCACGCATTATTCAAGAAGCACCGCGTCCTACTGCGACCCTCAATTTAGTGGCTGCCGGTATTGGAATTAGTATTGTACCCGCATCAATGCATAACTTTTGGGACCATGAAATCGTCTATCGCGAGTTTGATGATTCGATAAAACTAAATGCGCCTATTTACTTGATTACTAGAGAAAATGAAAACTCAGCTAAAGTTTCAAACTTCATTGAACTCATGCAAAAACTTTTACCGACAATGACCTAAGTTTAAAAGCCAGACAATAAAAAGTGCCTATATAAAGGCACTTTTTTAGCGATCTTTAGAAAATAGTTCAAATAAATTTTGCGATTTTTTAAGAGTAATACTTTTTCTTTAACCAAAGCGAAACCGAAACCAGTGAGATCAGCACTGGTACTTCAACCAATGGCCCGATCACTGTAGTAAAAGCAACTGGTGATGCCAAACCAAAAGTTGCAATGGCTACAGCCAATGCCAACTCAAAGTTGTTTCCCGCTGCAGTAAATGAAATAGCAGTGGTCCGTGGGTAGTTATTCCCCATCCGTTTACTCATAAAGAAACTGATAAAGAACATCACCACAAAGTAAATCGTCAGTGGAACCGCAATACGTAATACATCTAAAGGTAAACTCACTACATCTGCACCTTTTAGACTAAACATCGCCACAATGGTAAAAAGTAATGCGATTAAACTTAATGGACTAATTTTTGGCAAAAACTTGGTTTGATACCACTCCAAGCCTTTTAATTTAACTAAAATCAAACGAGTTATGAATCCCATTAAAAATGGAATACCCAAATAGAGCAAAACAGCATGGGTGATGGTCCAGAAATTGACATCAATCACTTGCCCTGCCACACCAAAATATGGCGGCAAGAAAGTTAAGAACAACCATGCATAGGTGCTAAAAAATAAAATCTGAAAAATACTATTAAAGGCGACCAAAGCTGCAACGTATTGGTTGTCTCCACAAGCTAAGCCATTCCAGACCAATACCATTGCAATACAACGTGCTAAGCCAATTAAAATAAGGCCTGTCATATACTCCGGATAGCTATGCAAAAAAACAATTGCAAGAATAAACATTAAAACTGGAGCAATAATCCAATTTTGTACCAATGATAAAGTTAAGGTCTTTTTATCTTTAAATACTTCCGGCAAAGCTGCATAGTCCACTTTTGCCAATGGCGGATACATCATTAAGATCAAACCAATCGCAATTGGAATATTAACGTTATCTACACTTAACTTATTTAAAGACACAGATGCCTGAGGAAAGAAAACTCCAATAGCTAAACCTAAAGCCATTGCAATAAAAATCCATAGCGTCAAGTTTCGGTCTAAAAAGGAAAGCCCTTGTTTGGTCATGTTCTACTCGAAGAAGAAATTAATTATGTTCGATATGCTCTTAGCTCATAAACTTATGCTAAGAAAATCCGAATTTTTAAGACAGAAATCTAGAAAGATTAATCACAACATGTTGTAGTAATAGAAGGCTGATCTTGTTGTTTTACCCTTGTCTCAACCTCGTCATTTTCTATCACTTTTAAAATGTCTAAAGCCCATATAGGTAAATCAGGATTTAAGCTGTAATAAACCCACTGTCCTTTTCTTTCATCCAGTAATATGCCATGAGTTCTTAGTAAGGCTAAGTGTCGAGAAATTTTGGGTTGGCTCAACTCGAGTTGTTCGGTGAGCTCACAAACACAAATATTTTGTTTGTTTAGAACTAATTTAAGAATGTTTATCCGAGTTTGGTCAGATAGACATTTAAAGAAATCGACTTGGTTGATCATATCTTCAACAGAATATATTCGTTATTGCAAATATACGGATATCCATATATAAATGCAATATCTTAATTTGAAGATCAATTTATCATGAGCGATCAAGTGAAAATCTATCATAACCCTGCTTGTGGAACCTCACGAAATACATTGGCGCTTATTCGTCATGCCGGGGTTGAGCCTATTGTTATTGAATATTTACAAACACCTCCAAGTAAAGATGAACTAATCCAACTCATTAAGGATTCAAACTTAAATGTACGGGAAGCAATTCGTAAAAATGTTGATCCGTATAAAGATTTAGAGTTAGAACAAGATCATTGGACCGATGAACAGTTAATTGACTTTATGGTGCAGTATCCCATTTTAATTAATCGCCCATTTGTGGTTACACCAAAAGGCACACGACTTTGCCGCCCTTCTGAAGTGGTGCTCGACATTTTAGATTCAAAAAACTTAGGCTATTTTGCAAAAGAAGATGGCGAAGTGATTATTGACGAACAAGGCCATCGTATAAAGTAATTGAAAATACTTATTAATATAAAAAGCTAAATGGCATAGCACCATTTAGCTTTTTGAATGAAACAGGTTAAAAATAGGACTTAATAAAAGGAAGCAGTTGCTCTCCTATTACCATGCCTAATAATCCGACTAATGCAACAAGAGGTGGAGCTGGTGACTTAACATTTAAAACGTAATATAAGACACCAACAAGCAACCCTACAGCCAAAGATAACAAGTACATTTTCATCGTACATACCTTAGAGAATCCAGCCATTTAATCAGCAGGTTCCCATACTGTTTTATTTAAAATGCGAAACACGAGCACCCTAGTGCGCCCCAGAATGATTTTTTGTCCTTATCATTTACAGGAACATCAAGCATCCAAGCGTGGCTGTGTCCATGCATGCCACAGCTGCTGGCACATTCACACAATGAACTTTGTGACTGTAATGATTGATTCGACGGTGCATTACGATTTTCAGATAAACGCCACTGACCACCAAAGCGTTTTACTGGCGACCATGTTGGAGATGCTGGCGGCAACGGCGGATCATCTTGCTTAAACTCTGCACCTGCATATACCACTTTTCCACCTAAAACAGTGAGTACAGACTCAATCCACTGGATATCTTCTGCTTCAACTTTGAAGTAGTCATCTGACAGCACAACCAAGTCAGCAAGTTCACCTGCTGTGAGTGAACCTTTGATATCTTTTTCACCCGAAAACCATGCCGAACCTTTGGTCCAGAGTTTGAGGGCCGTTTGACGGTCTAATAGATTTTTTTCATCATAGAGAGGTAAACCACCGACTGTTTTACCCGTACTTAGCCAATACAAACACACCCAAGGGTTATAAGAGGCAACACGAGTCGCATCTGTCCCGGCACCCACAGGAACACCGAGTTCTAACATTTTTTTAACTGGTGGCGTTACCTGAGCGGCTTCGGCGCCATAACGTTTTACAAAAATCTCACCTTGATATGCCATACGGTGTTGAATGGCGATACCACCACCCAAAGCACCAATACGTTCGATATTACGCTCAGATACAGTTTCGGCATGGTCAATAATAAATCGGGTCGCAAATGGCTGTTTAGCATTTACTCGCTCAAATACATTGAGTAACCGACTAATGCTTTCATCATAGGTTGCATGAATACGGAATGGCCATTTCTTTTCAGCCAAGTGCTCTACAATGGCTTCGAGTTCACCTTCCATTTTTTCTGGTAAATCCGGACGTGGCTCATAAAAATCTTCAAAGTCACCTGCAGACCACGTCAAATTCTCACCGGCTCCATTCATTCTAAATAGTTCATCACCATCGCCCGGAAATGTCATTTCTGTCCAGCGGCGATAGTCATCAAGCTCTTGGCCTGCCTTCTGAGCAAATAGATTATAAGCAATACGTACGGTCATTTGATTTTGGTCGTGTAATTGCTTAATCACATCATAATCTTCAGGATAATTTTGACCGCCACCGCCTGCATCAATTGCAGAAGTAATGCCTAATCGGTTCAACTCACGCATGAAATGACGAGTTGAATTAACTTGATCTTCAACTGGCAATTTCGGTGCTTTACCTAAGGTTGAATACAAAATCATAGCGGATGGCGTTGCGAGCAACAGTCCTGTTGGCTCACCTTTTTCATCTCTTACAATCTTGCCACCCGGCGGGTCGGGCGTGTCTTTGTTAAAGCCTAATACATCAAGCGCAGCTCGGTTGAGCATTGCACTGGCATATAGATGTAAAACGAATACAGGAGTATCTGGCGCAGCTTTATTAATTTCTTCTAAAGTCGGTAAACGCTTTTCGGCAAACTGGAACTCAGTCCAACCGCCTACTACACGAACCCATTGGGGAGCTGGAGTATTGTCTGCTTGTTCTTTGAGTAAGCGTAATGCATCTGCAACGGATGGCACACCTTCCCAGCGCAGCTCCATATTGTAATTGAGACCACCACGAATAATATGCAAATGACTGTCATTTAGCCCCGGTATAACACGACGACCATTTAGGTCTACAACTTTACTTGTTGGTGTTACGAGCTTCATGATCTCATCATTTGTACCCGTGCGGAGAACTTTACCATCTGCAATCGCAATTGCTTGTACTTCGGGGTTCTGAGGATCTAGTGTTGTGATTTTACCGTTTATGAGTATGAGGTTTATTTCGGTCATTCTGAACTCCATTCTTGTGAATTATCGTTCTAAAAAATAAAGGCATGTCTGTATTAATATCACTTAAATATTGAATACTAGACATACCTTTACCTAAATCAGTACTGTTTTATTTTGCAGGAACTGGTGCAAGTACTTCGTGTTTTGAAGTTGTACGTTCAGGTGCCTTATGTACCATCGTATAGGCATAATCAACGCCCATACCATAAGCACCAGAATGCTCGCGTACAATTGCCATAACTGCATCATACGTATCACGGTGTGCCCAATCACGTTGCCATTCAAGTAAGACTTGCTGCCAAGTTACCGGAACAACACCTGCTTGAATCATGCGTTGCATAGAATAATCGTGTGCTTCTTTCGATGTGCCACCCGAAGCATCCGCGACCATATAAATTTCATAATCACCTTCAAGCATGGCACCGAAAGCAAAGGTGTTATTGCACACTTCAGTCCATAAACCTGAAACGATTACTTTTTTACGATTATTTTTTGCAAGTGAATCACGTACTTTTTGGTCATCCCATGAATTCATTGAAGTACGTTCTAGTAATGGAGCATCTGGAAATACATCTAAAAGTTCTGGATAGGTATGACCAGAAAAGCTTTCAGTTTCAACTGTGGTAATGGTGACAGGAATATTGAATGTTTTAGCTGCTTTTGCTAACCCGACCGTATTATTTTTTAATACTTGGCGATCTATTGACTGTACCCCAAAAGCCATTTGTGGCTGATGATCAATAAAAATAACCTGACAATTCGTTGGTGATAGTTGTTCTAAAAGTGATTTATTCATGGGTAAACTCCATTATTTCTTAATTGAGGTTTTTAAAACTGCCTTCTGCTTATTATCAAAACAGATAAAAATGTAAAAACATAGACAGCAAATCAGCTCGAATCTGTATGCTGTACGAATACAATCAAAACAATGATTGCTTTTTAATTTTTATAGTTTAATCATAGATATATATTTTTTAACTTTCGCTTATCCATGGATCGATTAGACTGTATTTCCACTTTTGTAAGTGTCGTAGAACATGGGAATTTTAGTAGCGCAGCCAGAGCACTCGACATCTCTCGTGACTTAGTGGCCAAACGTGTTTGCTACCTTGAAAATGACCTTAGAACTACACTATTAACCAGAACAACAAGACAGATGAACCTGACCTCTTGTGGGGAAAAATTTTATCAACATAGCAAAGTCATTTTAAGTGAGTTTGAATGGGCTGCTTATGAAATTAGCTACAATCAGCAGTACCCTGAAGGCGAACTCAAGCTTAATACTCCAATGTCTTTTAGTAATATTTTTCTTCAACATATTATTTCAGACTTTATAGAGAAATATCCCAGCATTAAAATTGATTTATTCATGACTGATCAGCTATTAGACACGAATAATAATAAATTTGATTTAACCATTCGTGTAGATGGCTCGCCTCCAAACTTAGCAAATAGTAAAATATTAAATACCTATCAACGATATTTATATGCAACACCTGAATATTTTAATCAGCATGGCCTGCCAACCTCTTTAGAAGAACTTAAAGAACATAAATTTCTGATTTACTATCAAGATAGCCGACATAAAAAATTGATTTTCCAAAAAGATCAAAAAGAAGTGTCCTTTAATTGCTTCCCTGTTATGACCTGTAATAATGGGGAATTATTATTAGATATGTGCTTGAAAGATCACGGTATCGTTTTTCTTCCAGAGTTTATTGCAGAGCCTTATTACAAAGAAGGCAAATTACAGAAATGTTTGGAGGACTACACCAGTCAGCCGCTTCACTTATATGTCACATGGCCAAACCGTAAGATTTTATCGAAGAAGGTCAAACTATTTATTGATTTTCTAACGCGTCAAATCGTTCCTGTAAAATAACCAATCTGGGCCTTTTCCATAGGAATTGGCCCGTTATTTTTTAGTTATTTTAAATAGTTTCAATTTTTTTATTTTTAAATAAATTTAATAAATTTTGATCTGCTGTTGCTGTGTGGTCTTCTTCAACAAATGCCGTCGCGTAGTGTTCTAAATGCTCTTCCATCAATTGAGTTGCTCGCTTTTCATCGCCTTGTTCAATCGCATCTAAAATTGCACGATGTTCATCTGCCGAACAATTATTATGTTTGGAAATTTCATATAACCCAATTAATAACGAAGTCCTTGCAATAAGCGTCTGCAAATAACTGCTCATAATTGTATTTTGATTTGCTTCAATCAGTTTTAAATGAAATTGCCCTGATAGCTTAATCCATTCAGCCCAATTGCCAGCTAAACGCTCATGAGACTCTTGATCTACTAAACCTCGAAGCTCACTAAAATCTAGGCTATGTGACTTTTGAGCTAGCTTTTTTACAGTAGCGATTTCAAGCATGCTGCGTGCTTCAAAGACCTCTTTTGTTTCATGAGCACTATGTTTTGCGATGAGTGCTCCACGATTGGGCTGAATTTCGATGACCTTATCATGTGCAAGTTTGACGAAAACACGTCTTAACACTCCTCGCGTTACACCAAATGCTTCACATAAGGGTGCTTCGACTAAACGTGCACCAGGGGCAAGTTGTCGATTTAAAATAGCATCTACAATAGCGTTATATATATGGTCATCAATTTCATCATTGCTCATTTCTACGGCTTTTTTTGGTGCACTCGATGACATTGATTTCTCCATTTTTATTAATGTCCCCCTTTTTTAGAACTTTATCTATTTTGAATAGTGTAAGTTTAACTTAAGCATTTGGAAATATTTCTCTAACTTTCACAACATCTATGCTGAGCTGAACAATTCAATATTAGACCTCTAAATATCTACTTATACACCTAAATTTATTTACTTTTTATAAAAAATTAAGCCCGTCTCAGCTTATAAATCTCTCTCTTCATACTCCAAAATCATTTCAAGTGAAATCACACATCAATACTACATCTCAAGTTTGGCATAACTTTTGCTCAATGAATTGTGCACAATTTAAATATCACATTGTGCACAATTTTAATTTCATTCTTTTAGTCAGAATTTCAAGCTGCTGAAGAACGTGCCCGCCCAACATAGGGAAGTGAGTGTTCAAGATGAATAATAGCGAAGCAATAATTAAACCTTCTTATGATACGAAGTTAACAAATCAAGATTTAGCTCCTTTAAAAAAGCAAACTTGGGGCACTTATAATATTTTTGCCTTCTGGATGTCGGATGTTCATAGTGTCGGCGGTTATGTCATGGCTGGGAGCCTTTTTGCACTAGGGCTCAATAGCTGGCAGGTACTTCTCTCTTTACTCATCGGCATTGCCATAGTTCAGTTTTTTACCAATCTGATTGCCAAGTCTAGCCAACAAACTGGTACGCCCTATCCTGTTATTTGCCGTGCAACCTTTGGTGTGCTTGGTGCAAATATTCCTGCTGTTATCCGTGGGCTTATTGCTGTCGCATGGTATGGCATTCAAACCTATTTGGCCTCAAGTGCTTTCTTATTGGTTATTTTAAAGTTCTTTCCAGAATGGTCAGTCTATGCCGATGTTTCAACTTATGGCTTTCTTGGGCTTTCCTATTTAGGATGGGTTGGCTTCATGCTGCTTTGGCTACTACAAGCGATTGTTTTCTGGTCTGGCATGGACAGTATTCGTAAGTTCATTGACTGGGCGGGTCCGGCTGTCTACATCGTAATGTTTGCCATGGCAGTTTGGCTGATCTGGAAAGCTGGCTGGCAAAATATTGATTTAAACTTGAGCGGTGTTCAATACGACGGTTTTGCGGTTGTACCAGTCATGATTGGTGCTATTGCGCTTGTTGTTTCATATTTTTCAGGGCCTATGCTGAACTTTGGCGACTTCTCTCGTTATGGCAAAAGCTTTAACGCGATTAAAATGGGGAACTTTCTTGGGCTACCGATTAATTTCTTAGGCTTTTCTTTACTTACTGTGGTGTGTATTGCGGCAACGCTTCCAGTCTACGGCAAGCTCATTACCGACCCTGTCGAGATGGTTGGAAAACTTGATAATACATTTGTAGTCATTTTAGGTAGTTTGACCTTAATGATTGCCACCATTGGGATTAATATTGTTGCTAACTTTGTTTCACCTGCCTTTGATTTTTCTAATATTTCACCAAGCAAAATTAGCTGGCGTATGGGTGGAATGATTGCAGCAGTAGGTTCAATTTTCATTACCCCATGGAATTTGTTCAATAACCCTCAAGTGATCCATTACACCATTGATATTTTAGGTGCATTTATCGGTCCACTTTTTGGTGTATTGCTCGCCGATTTTTATCTCGTTAAAAAACAAAAAATCGTGGTAGATGATTTATATACTTTAGATACTCAAGGCTTGTATTGGTACAAAAATGGTTATAACCACTCTGCCTTTTATGCATTAATCCCAGCTTCATTAATTCCTATTCTCTGCGTACTCTTACCACAACTATCGGGGCTAGCTAATTTCACATGGTTTATTGGGATGGGATTTGGTTTTGTTATTTACCGATTTCTTAACCAACCGCTTACCCATGCTAAATCGGCAATGACTAAGGTAAAAGTACAATGAAAATTAAAATTATTAATCCCAATACTACTCAAAGCATGACTGACAAAATTGCTGCATCAGCAAAGATAGTCGCAAATTCTGGTACTCAAATTATTGCTGTAAGTCCTCAAATGGGACCTGCAACGATTGAAAGTTATTATGATGAAGCTCTAAGTGCAGTAGGTGTGTTAGAAGAAATACGCCAAGGTGAACAGCTAAATGTAGATGCCTATATCATTGCCTGTTTTGGTGATCCTGCGCTTTATGCTGCCCGTGAAATGACGTCAGCACCAGTGATTGGTATTGCCGAAGCAGCTATGCGAACTGCAAGTTATGTAAGTACTGGTTTTAGTGTGGTCACAACCTTACAACGCACAGTGAATATGAGCTGGCATCTGGCTCATCGCTATGGTGCTCACCCCTTTTGCAAAAATGTTCGAGCTTGTGACATTGCAGTTGAAGAGTTGGAGCTTCCTAACTCAGACGCTTATCGGACCATACGAGATGAGTGCAAAAAAGCGCTCGCAGAAGATAAAAGCGATGCGATTGTTTTGGGCTGTGCAGGTATGAGTGATTTATGTCTAAAGCTACAAAACGAGTTGGGAGTAATCGTTATAGACGGCGTTACAGTAGCCGTTAAACAAGCTGAAATGCTAGTTCAGTTAAATTTAAAAACCAGCAAAGTTGGTGATTGGGCCTCACCTCCTGTAAAGAACTACACAGGCATATTGTCAGGATTTGGAATGCTCTAAAGAGTTATTGTTTCAATTCCAACTCAAAACGCTGCGTTGGAATTGAAACGGCTGAAAACTAAAGAATTAAACTTCGGCTAACTCTGGCTGTTGTTCTTCTTTATAAAATGGCACATCACCGTTAATAGTTGCACGGTGCATGATGCGATGAGCATCGCCATAATCGAATAATGCTTTATGTTGTGTGCAACGGTTATCCCAAATCGCGATATCACCATCTTGCCACTTCCAACGCAAATGAAATTGCTCTTGGGTCGCATGTTCAAACAAGAAATCAAGTAATTGCTCACTTTCTTGTTCAGGTAACTCATTAATGCGAGTGGTAAAGCCTTCACTTACGAACAACAAAGGCTCACCTGTAACCGGATGAGTACGAACCACTGGGTGAACCACTGGTGGGTTACGCTTAAATGTTTGCAAAAGCTTTTCACGTTCTTCTTCGTTATGGGCAAAACGTTCAAGTGGAAAAGACTTCCGAATATCGTGTGTTGCAGTTAAGCCACGTAGTTTTTGCTGTAACTCAAGCGGGAGCCCTTTAAAAGCTGCTGTGTTGCTCGACCATAATGTATCGCCGCCTACAGGTGGAATTTTAATGGCTTGCAACACACAACCTAAAGGTGGAGTTTTACTAAAAGTCACATCTGTGTGCCAAAGTTCATTGTCACGCAAATCTTGTTTCCAACTGTCGAGCACCATCACCTCAGGTACATCTTCAATTGAAGGATAAATCGGGTGCACATGTAAGGTGCCAAAACTACGTGCCAAGTCTGCTTGTGCTTGTGGTGCTAATTGTTGCTTTCGAAAAAAAATGACCTGATGATCAAGCAAAGCCTGCTGGATTTGTTGCGTTGTCTGTTCATTTAACACATTCAAATCTATATCGTGAATAATTGCGCCAATGGTAGGCTTGATCACTTCTATATTTAAGTTTGCTACTACTGTATTCATCTTCTTTACTACAACTGCTGACCATACCAAGGAGAAAACTGTTTTTGTAACCAACGTAAAAACAGCTCAAAACTAACTGCGACAATCGCAATCACAATAATGCCCAGAATCACCGTATCGGTAATTAAGAACTGTGCTGCCGATTGCACCATAAAACCAATACCACGGTCCGCTGCAACCAACTCAGCTGCAACTAATGTTGACCAGCCCACCCCAAGACCAATACGAATACCGGTAATAATATGAGGCAAAGCGGTTGGTAAAATGACATGCCAAAAGACTTGTGACTGACTTGCCCCTAATGACAATGCCGCACGTTCACGATTTAGCTGATGGCTTAACACACCATGCGCACTACTAATAATGACAGGCGCCAAAATCGAGAAGAAAATCAAAAGTACTTTTGTGGTTTCACCAATACCGAACCAAATAACAAGTAAAGGCAAATAAGCTAACGGCGGAATTGGACGTAATAATTCAACCAAAGGATCTAGAACAGCACGAACCCATTTGTTCAGACCCATCCATAAACCCAGCGGAACACCAATCACCACGGCAGCAATCAGAGCTAAAAATACACGAGAGATACTGGCTGCCAAGTGTTGCCACAAAGTTGCTTTCATAAAGCCTTCTTGGCTGACCGATATAAATTTTTGCCAGACTGCCTGTGGACTCGGTAAAAACAGTTCAGGTACAACATGCAAAGCAGTAATGAGAAACCAGAGTGCAACTACACTTCCCACACTGATTATGCTGACCGCCAAAGTACGATGCTTCTCAAAAAATGACGATAGAAATGAAGCATTTTCTGTTTGCACATTTAACTCAGGTTTAAGTTCTGCTTTGTCATATTCATAGACGTTATCTTTAGTGTTCATGTAGGTAACGCCTCCTTACCGCTTTGTTTTTGTGCCCTTAAACTTTCAAATAGCTGTTCTCTGAGCTGAATAAATTGAGGATCCGATTTAATTGAGCGAATAGCCTCACCCTGACGATATCGATTAGCAAAATCGAGATGTAGAGTTTCTACAATTTTGCCTGGATGCGCTGTCATTAGTACCAGCTGATTGCTGAGCAATAATGCTTCTTCAATGTCATGAGTAATCAAAAAGAAGCTTTTATTTTGTTGAATCCATAAATCGAGCACTAACTGCTGCATGTTTTCACGCGTAAAAGCATCTAATGCGGCAAAAGGTTCATCTAATAAAATAAACGGCGCGTGACTGATCAAAGCTCTGGCAATACCAACACGTTGTTTCATACCACCGGAAAGTTCCCAGATATTGGCTTTTTCAACGTGACTTAAACCCACAATTTTTAAAATTGCACTCACTTGTTTCTCAATCTCTGCACGCTTTAAACCTTTTAACTGCAAAGCGAAGCCAACATTATCTGCAACATTCAACCAAGGAAGTAAGGCGTGATCTTGAAATACAACAGCACGAGTTACATCTGGTCCAGTTACGACTTCATGATTTACAAGCACATCACCAGAACTTGGCTGTTGAAACCCTGCCAAGATATTAAGCAAAGTTGTTTTGCCACAACCCGACTCACCTAAAATCACGGTTAAAGAACCTTCTTCAATGGTTAGGTTAATGTCTTGTAAAACTGGCTTTTGCTGTTTAGGAAAAGTCAGATGAATATGTTTGGCTTCAAGTACACTCATGACAACTCCTTAAGGCTGCAAAAATGAAGAATTCACATTGCCTTTATAATCGGCTTTAAGTTGATCGACTTTGCCCTGACCTTTTAAGAATTTCGCTGTATCAAAAATATTTTGCGCAAATTCACCATCTAACGTTTGTTTTTGCTGAGCGTGGTCAAGGTAAATATTTCCACTTAATAAAAGCGGGATATCTTTTGCATCGGAACCTGTGAGCTGCGCAATTTTTTGCACGTTATCAGCATCTTTAACGTAAGCGGCTGGGTCTTGGTTATATTTTTCGAGTTGCTCAAGTGTGGTTTGGACAAAAGCTTTCAAAAAGTCAGGATTTTTCTCTGCAAAGTCTTTACGTACAACCCATAAGTCATAAGTTGGAGCACCCCATTCACCGACTTGTTTTGAGTCGGTTAAAACCGTACCAGATGCTTTGGCTTTACTTAAAGCAGGTTCCCACACATAGGCAGCATCAATATCACCACGTTCCCAAGCAGCTGAAATTTCAGGTGGACGCAAGTTAATAATTTTTACTTTGTCTTCTGGAATGTTCCAATGTTTAAGTGCAGACAAAAGGCTGTAATGGGTTGTCGAAACAAACGGTACAGCAATGGTTTTGCCAATTAAATCTTGAGGAGTTTTAATGCCTGATTTATTACTCACCACGAGTGCTTCAGATGCACCAAGTTTTGAAGTAATTAAGAATACTTCAATCGGTAAATTACGGCTTGCCGCGGCAGCAAGTGGGCTTGAACCAATATTACCAAGTACCACATCACCTGAAGCAAGCGCATTGACAACATCTGAACCCGCATCAAATTTTTTCCATTGAATAGTACGTTGACTATGTTTTTCATAGTCTCCATTCGCCTGTGCAACTTTGCTTGGGTCAACCCCAGTTTGATAAGCAATCACGACAGGTTTATTGTCACGAACTGAAGCACTTGTATTATTGTCTTTTTTATTTTGCCATACGATAAATGCAACAATTGCGACTATAACAATTGCCGTGATAATCAACGGTTTGGTCTTCGTGCTCATAATTTCATGATCTTTCAATAATATAAGCTCATGGTATGCAGCTGGCCTTATAATGAAAAATAAAAAAATATGAGTTGCTTATCTGGTTTTTATAAATAACTTTTCTTCATAAGTTTTTATCTTTTGGTAAAAAGCAAATTTCAAGCAAACTTACAGATTAGTGGTAAAATTAAATTACTTATATATCAATAATTAAAAACGATATTCCCAAATCATATGATTAGAAGACCCTGACATCCCCCTTTTAATTATTTTATCCTACTCATATTTTATCATTTTTATTTTTGTCTCTATACCCAGATTTTTGCATCTAATTAATTTTCGAGATTTTTTATAACGGTCAGATTTTTATTATCTTTTTATCTTAAAACTTCTGCAAATATTAAGATTTGGACAAATCTTTTTCTGGTTTATACATGACGCAAATTTAATTTTTATTTTTAAGAGGAGAAAAATTCTTTTGTTTAAACATTCTCAAATTTTGAAAAAAACATTAATTACAACGTCTTTAATTACATTCAGCCTCTCAAGTCATGCAGCGCTTACCTTTGGCAATGCTGAAGAAGGTCAACTTAAAGTAAGCGGTACTGTTCGAGCCAAATATATTTATGATTTTGACTCTGAACCGTCTACCAGTAAATTTTCCTTTAATGACGCCGTATTATGGTTAGATTACAACTCCCCGAAATGGATTGGCCGCCTAGATTATCGGGTTTATGAATATTACGGGCATTTAGGTGATGCCAATTGGCTTACCGATGCGTGGTTGGGTTATAAAATTAATGACAACAGTAAAATTATTGCTGGCTTAAACCCCGTTCCTTTTGGCTTGGGTCGCTTTTGGGGAAATACTTATTATTTAGGCATTGCCAATAGTGCCGGTTGGGAAGATGTACACAACCTTGGGGTGAAATATGATTTCAATGATGGAACCAATGAAGCACAACTCGCCTTTTATCCTACAGATGGTGGCACCTATAGAGGTAAAAGCAAAGACTCGAGTCGTTTTAGTATCAACCCTGTCAATGCAGATGACTCTGTACCGCAAGGCACTAATACCAAAGAAAAGAACTCCATTGTTGTTCGCGGTGCTCATACCTTTAAGAATATCTTAAGCCAAGAAAATTTCTCTACTCAACTTGGCGCCTCCGCATGGTATTCCACCATTGAAAATAAGCGTTCAGGGCAAGATGGCGATCGCCAAGTTTATTCGGTTTTTAGCAATACCAATTACAACCAATGGAATTTACAGCTTTTGGCTGGTTATCAAGACATTGATAATGCCGACACCCAATATAAAGATCATCTGACTTTGGGCGGTTTCGATTATTCATTTAACTCGGCAACCAAAGGTCAGATTTATTCAGCAGAACTGAGCTATTTATTTCCTCAGCAGTTTGGCCCCATTACCTCTGTTCGTCCGTACTTGAACTATAGTTCTTATCGAAAAGAGCAAGATGGTTTTAAAGACTCTACCCGTTTTATTCCCGGCATTGCCTTTAACTATCAAAAATTGACAGTACAAGCCGAGTTGCTGATGGGTAAACACGATCCATATCTAGGAGACAGTGAAGGCCTTGCGGCTGGTGGAAGCAATGATAAATGGAATAAAAAAGCATTTGTGATTTTTGCTTATTACTTCTAATTCTAAAAATAAAGGCCAACATCTGTTGGCCTTTATTTTTATCTAGATATTTATTTTTACTCTAGTCGATTACTGGTGAATTATTGAGAGGAAGTTCTGTTTTATCTTCATCAATAACATCAACATCTTGGGCGGTAGGCTCAAACTTAATTAGTAGTCCAATCACAATTAAAGGAATAAACGCAAAGATAGAAATAATCAGATAAACATCGGTTTTATATCCCGCCATCCAGATCGGTAAAACAAACAAAGCAATCGCTTGAGCAACACCTGTTACCGCACGGTTAAAGCCAACCCCAACGCCACGAATCGAAGCTGGATAAGCCATAGTTGGATAAACCATCATTTGTGCCCCTGGTCCAAAGCCTTCGGCAAAAAGCCACAAACCGAGCATACCAATTGCGGTGTAGAGTAAAAAGCTATTACCGGGTTCACCAATGAATGCCAAAGCAATCAGGGCAATAAACTGGAGTAAAAAGCCTGTAAGCAATACATGACGAGATTTAAATCTGCTGGCAACAAATACCCCTAACAACCCACCCGTAAATGCAAATAGTAAATTAAGTCCAAGCGTGGTGGTAATGGTCGTCAAGACATCGGTATGAAAGAAACGCGTTAAAATAGAAGGTAAAAAGAAAGCAATGGTCGTGTACTGAAATGCCACCGAAATATGAATCACAATGGCCACAATAGTTCTTGGCAAATAGGTTTTATTAAATAAAACTGTAAAACCCTCGCGCTTTTTCTTTTCAGCAGTTCTTTCTACTTTTTCAACTGTAGCGACTGCATGAATTGCATAGGATTCTTGTAGAACTTGAGCGGCTCCTTTTAAATCGCCTTGGTTTGCAAGCCAGATTGGTGACTCAGTTAAATATTTACCGCGAATAAAAATAATGAGTAATGCTGGCACTGCTCCAAAAATTAAAGATGCTCTCCATAACCAGTTGCTATGCTCAGGGGGTAAAAGAAAATAAAGCGCCAGAACTAGGCCAAAACACACCGAGGAAGCGGCATACCACATTGGGCACCATGCGGCTAAACGCGCTGCCTTATTGCTACTACCGTTAAATTTGGAAAACTCAGATAAGTATGACATTGCAACGGGTAAATCAATACCAACACTAATTCCCATAATAAATCTGGCTAAAATCAAAACCCATACATTCGGTGCAAAGCCTGCAACAATTGCCGCAATAACAAACAGCACCATGTCCGCCATGAAGACCCGATAACGGCCAATTTTATCTGTCAGCCAACCACCAATCAGGTTACCCACAATGGTTCCGCAGACAATTGCTGAAGCCACCACACCAGTCATGACAGGGCTTAAGGAAAACTCTGAGATGACTTGCTCAATACCGAAAGAGAGCGTTGTTAGATCATAGGCATCAATAAATACACCAATCAGTGCCAACCAAATAACTTTATTCGATTTACCCTTCCCTGCAAATTTGGAAATTAATTGTGAAACATCATCGGGAGATTTAATTTCATAACGGTGGTTATGATCGAGTTCTTTTGTGCTCACTTAATAATTCCTGTATTTTAATCACAGGAACAAAATAATGATTATTCACACCATACAAAAACAAATTAATCTGATGTTTTAATCTAAATTATAGAATTATCTTTTCATTATTAACTCAGCAATAAAATCGATATAAAAAGACAAAATAAAAGCTGGCATTTAACCAGCTATTTATTTAAAGACTTTCCAAAATATTTAACTCGCCTCAGCAAGTTTTAACTCTTTTAGATTACGATATTTTGCACCTCGGTGATTTTCAGGCAAATATGGCCCAGCACCAAATAGTTTTTCTCTTAATGTTCCTTGTGCATATGAGGTTTGATATACCCCACGTTTTTGCAACTCTGGCACAATAAACTCAACCACATCAGCAAAGGTTTGATGCGCCAAAATATAGGCCAAGTTAAAGCCATCGACATCGGTATCTTCAACCCATTGCTGTAAAGCATCCGAAACGGTTTCTGCCGAACCCACCAATACTGGCCCATTACCGCCTAAGCTGTTCCAGTTTGCAATTTCCTCAATGGTCCAAACACGTTTTGGATCTGCATTTACATAAGAATCCAATAAAGATTGAATGGCATTGGTTTGAATATATTCAACTTTGTCCGTTGGCTGGTATTGTGAAAAATCTACACCAGACCAACCAGACAGCAATGTTAAAGCGCCATCGTAGCTTCCATAGCTTTGATATTCTTTAAACTTAGCTTGTGCTTTTGCATCGGTTTCATCAGTGACAATCGATAGAAGTGCATAAATTTTAACTGAGTGCGGATCGCGGCCTTCCTGAGCCAATTTCTGGCGAATGCCCTGCACCACTTTTTTTGTAGCAATTTTAGACGGCGCTGCGATGAATACACACTCGGCATTTTGACTAGCAAACTTCTGTCCGCGTGAAGATGCGCCTGCTTGATAGAGTACTGGCGTTCGCTGTGGTGATGGTTCACAAATATGGATGCCTGGTACAGTAAAGTATTTACCTTCGTGCTGAATTGGATGCACTTTTTTATGGTCAGCAAAGATACCGCTTTCACGGTCACGAAGTACCGAACCTTCTTCCCAAGAGCCTTCCCAAAGTTTGTAAAGGACTTCTAAGTATTCATCAGCAATATCATAACGATTGTCATGATTCACCTGAGTTTTTAGACCCAAGTTTTTCGAACCGCTTTCCAAATAAGACGTCACGATATTCCATCCAACTCGCCCTTTGGTTAAATGGTCTAACGTGCTAATACGTCTAGCAAAAGGATAAGGATGTTCAAAGGAAATCGAAGTTGTGACACCAAAACCCAAGTGCTTTGTGACTGCTGCCATCGCTGGCACAATCTGTAGCGGATCATTGACTGGAACTTGTACTGCACCTGTTAAGGCATGTTCAGCACTTTGATGATAAACGTCGTAAATGCCAAGTACATCTGCAATAAAAATACCGTCAAAAAAACCACGCTCAAGAATTTGAGCTAAATCTGTCCAATATTCTAAATCTTTATATTCAACAGATCGGTCTTGAGGATGTCGCCATAATCCAGGAGATTGATGGGCAATACAATTCATTTCAAAAGCATTAAAACTAATTCTCTTAGTCATAAAATATCAGCCAGCATTTTATTTAATTTTTATACTAAAGCAATTTTTATATTTTCTTTATAATATATACCCCAAACAAAATATGATTTTATTCTAATAGATTTTTATAATTTATTTTAAGAAATAAAAATAATATTAAGCCGCTGAAAATAGCAGCTTAATATCTAAAACTATAATTTATTGTTTAGCAACATTCCCTATTCGCCATTGATACGGTGGTAATGTACCGTTTACACTAAAATCACCGACAATTCGGTTTTTAAATACTCTCGGGTTATGTGAAGATAAAGTTCGTACATTACGCCAGTATCGATCTAGGCCTAAATCTTTGTCTGTTGCGGAAGCACCTAAAGCGTCAAATAAAATCGTAGAAGCATTTAAAATCAAATCGGTAATAACCGTTTGAGACTGTGCACTTTCAAGCTCGGCAAGTGCATTTTGCTCTTCTTCAAGCTGCTCATTGTTTTGAAATGCAGCCAAGTAAGCACGCTGTAAGCTTTGCGCGACTTTTTCAACAATCGCCCCTGCACTATAAGCCGCGCTACGAATTTGTCCTACGACTTGTAAAATTTGTGGATCCTGTTTTACAAATTGGGCATTTGCATGCGTGTAGTTTCGGGTACGTTTCGCCACAGCTTGAGAAACATCATAGGTTGCAGCACGCCCTAGACCTGTAATGATTGCCAGCTGGACCAGTTGATAGTAAGCCGCTGAATATTTAAAACGGTCATCGTCAGGTAAAATTTCAGTTTCATCCACCAATACATCATGGAAATATGCTGTACCACTCGCGGTAAGTTGCTGACCAAAGCCATTCCAGTCATCAACAATTTCAACACCTTCATCTTCACGGCGAACAACCACCGAGCCAGACTCACCCTTTAAATCTGTTACACCAACGTCAACCCAGTCTGCATATAGGCTCCCTGTGGTGTAGTATTTTTTACCTTTAACGCGAATTTTTCCTTCACTGTCTCGATATAAGTGCGTTTCAAACTGATCGATTGACTCTTTCCCTCCTTCAGACCATGCACTACCGACTGTTTCCCCCATTTGCAATTCGGCTAAGCCAACGCTGTTGAAACGCTTTGTCTTTACTTACCAAGACATCTTCAGTGAAACCAAAGTGCACACGTAAAGCTTGCGGTAAGTTTGAGTCGGCCTCTGCAAGTTCAATAAGTAATGCAAATAATTCAGGAATGGTTGCATCAAAGCCCCCATGGGCTTTGGGAAGTCGTAAACGCGTAAAACCAATATCTTTGAGCCACTGGAGTTGTTCATATGGCAAAATATGCTGCTGCTCACGGATTAAAGCTCCTTCTTTAATACGGGCAAACGTCGGTCTGAAGTTACTTGCCAATTCATCATACCGTTCAGAAGGTCCTTCACCCCATACCCGCGAAATGATTGAAGCCTGACTCAGTGCAGCGTGAGTTAATGAACCGAGATGATGCTCAAAATTTAAATTTGTCATGTAAGTAAAACCAATATTGCTTTGCTTTTACCATAAAATATTTATTTCACATGAAAACGATTATTTTTTTATAACAGTATTCAATCTTGATATAACACCAATTAAAAGCATGACAGCCCTAAGCGATCTCTTTCTTGGTAAGACTATGCTGACTTTGCAATAAGGTTTGCATATATTCTGAATAGACAGATAACTTTTCAAAAATATGTTCTGAATAAAACATATCATCGATTAAGTGCGTCATTTGACTAGTAGTAAAGGTATCGCACAAACCGACCAGGGCTGCATTCATTTGCGCAAAATGAGCACATAACTGTACATATGCTTCATCTTTATTTTTAAATAACAATTTACGCATATCTAGCTGATCTAAGCCTTTTAGACCCTCATGTTTTACGACTTTCACCCAAAAAATTTTTATTTTTAAGAACTGTTCAAGTTCTTTTAATGCGTCTAAATCAAGCTCTAAATGAGTGATCAAAAAAATTGTAGAGATATCACTTCGACAAAATGCTTTGATTAATTTTAAATAAATAAAGTCAGCTTCTCCCATCTCTATTAATTCTAAATCAAGATATATTTTTAGGCTTTCTAAAACTTCATCTATCTTAAATACGACCTTCTTGTCTGCTTGATAGTATTTATTCAGAATAGTAAGCACAGGTGGTGTTGCTGGTGTTGTATAAATAGCAGCCTTGTTTAAGTTCGCGAAAATAAATGGCGAGAATAGATAAGCCAGACTACTTTGCTGTGGCTCAATATGAGACTGAATTAAATACACGATTTGAGTTTTAGAAAAATCCCTGAGTACTTTCGCTCTAAGTAGGGTTGCTTCAAGATTCACATAAGACTGTTCCAACTGATCTACTACCGAAGTGGAAATAGACTGATTTTTAATAATTTTATGAATGATATTCAGTTGAGACGTGATAAACATTTTTTAACATCCAAGCTATTTTAGAAGCGCTACACTTACACTTAGGTCTTTAAGAAACACGCAGCAACCGGACCCTACGCAAAACAACAATGGAAATAGAAAAGAAGAACATAATCATGTGCTTAAATAAAATCTAAAGCAGCGTTCACATTGAGTCTTGAAAGTTGGTTTAGGTCGACGGTAAATCCTGTTCATTTTTATTCTGAACTTTAGAGGACTGAATATATAGCTACAGATGATTGAAAAAAAACTATAGCACACCTTCGAAACCATACTGAACTGTTATAGTTTTATAAAAAATTTCTGTATCTACATATACAAATAGAGCGAGTGCATGATTAAGAAAACTTCTTAAGGTAGGTAGTTTTCATGAGACGATCTATTGCATATCGCCAGATATTTCATCAATGTTTCAATGCAACATGCATTTTTACAAATGCAACATCAAGCATAAACTTTGCTAACAGATTGAAAACAATCAATCGCCCTATTCTATTGAAATATCAAGCAATTATATTGCTTTACCCTGTTGGCATTTTACTTGCTAAGAATATTTATCACAGCAGTAAGTTTAATCGCCAGAGTACTTTTTTGCCTGAAAATAAGTATTTAACTCATTCAATCATCATCAGCTAGTTCACAGGGGGAAAGTTTATGAGCCTCGGTCTAACCGCTCTAGAATTAGCGCGAATACAATTTGCTTTTACAGTATCCTTCCATATTATTTTTCCAGCCACATCCATCGGACTTGCCTGCTTTTTGGCAGTTTTAGAGTGGAAATGGTTAAGAACGCAAAACCCAATTTATAAAGATCTATTTAAATACTGGATTAAGATCTTTGCTGTTGCGTTTGGTATGGGAGTGGTTTCCGGTGTCGTAATGAGCTATCAGTTTGGTACCAACTGGAGTGAATTTTCACGAGTAGCCGGAAGTATTACTGGTCCTTTACTTACCTATGAAGTGTTAAGTGCCTTCTTCTTAGAAGCAGGTTTCTTAGGCATTATGCTGTTTGGCTGGGGCCGTGTTGGTCCTAGAGCCCATTTCTTTGCAACGCTTATGGTTGCCATCGGAACATGTATTTCGATGTTCTGGATTTTATCGTCCAATAGCTGGATGCAAACACCGCAAGGTTTTGCCATCGAAAATGGCATTATTGTGCCAAAAGACTGGCTAGCTATTGTCTTCAACCCGTCCTTCCCTTACCGCTTTGCACATATGGGTGCTGCTGCCTTCTTGGTTTCATCTTTATTGGTGGTGGGAACATCTGCTTGGCACTTGGTAAAAGGTCGTCGTGATGAATTGGTTAAAAAATCATTCTCGATGGGTTTATGGATGGTACTGGTGACTTCTTGTTTACAAGTAGTAATTGGCGATAACCATGGTTTAAATACTCGTGAGCATCAACCTGCCAAACTTGCTGCGATGGAAGGTCACTGGGAAACCAATCATAACGAGCCTATGCCGCTACTGTTATTTGCCATTCCAGATATGAAAGAAGAACGAAATCACTTTGAAGTGGGTGTTCCATATTTGGGTAGTTTAATTTTGACTCACAGTTTAGATGGGCAAGTGACTGGCTTAAAAGAATTCGCACCTGAAGATCGTCCAAACTCGACGATTATTTTCTGGAGTTTCCGAGTCATGGTAGGTCTTGGCGTCCTTATGGTCACCTTATCACTCATTGCTCTTTGGCTGCGTAAAAGTGGAAAACTTTATGAAACATCATGGTTTCATAAATTTGCTGTAGTAATGGGGCCAGCAGGTTATGTGGCAATGCTGGCTGGGTGGATTACTACCGAAGTAGGCCGTCAACCTTGGGTGGTATACGGCATTATGCGAACCAAAGATGGTTTATCGCATACTGTTTCGGCAGATCAGGTGGGTCTAAGTCTCTTTATTTTTGTGGTGGTTTACACCATCGTTTTTGGTAGTGGTATCTACTACACCTTAAAACTCATTAATAAAGGCCCTGTATTTATTGACACACCAAATATGGAAACAGGTGGCGTAGGTCACTTCAAAACACCGATGCGTCCACTTAGTGCGGTCGATGAAAATATTGACAGCAAACAAAACTCTGGGGAGAACCGTCATGATTGATCTTTCTTTAATATGGGTCGGTATTATCGGTTTAGGTGTCATGATTTATGTGGTCATGGATGGCTTTGACTTAGGAATCGGGATTATGTTTCCCTTCATTAAGAATAGCCAAGAACGTGACGTGATGATGAATACCGTTGCTCCTGTCTGGGATGGCAATGAAACCTGGATGGTACTTGGGGGTGCTGGCTTGTATGCAGCCTTCCCACTGGTCTATTCAACGGTTTTATCTGCGCTCTACCTGCCTATTATTTTCATGGTGATTGCCTTGATTTTCCGTGGAGTTGCTTTTGAATTCCGTTTTAAAGCTCATCGAACCAAACATCTTTGGGACCTAGCTTTTATTTGGGGTTCGGTTTTAACAAGCTTCCTCCAAGGGATTATTTTAGGTGCCTATATTCAAGGCATTAAAACCGAAAACGGTATTTTTGCCGGTGGTCCTTTTGACTGGCTTACTGCATTCTCCATTTTCACAGGTATTGGTGTAGTTGCGATGTATGCCACTTTAGGCTGTGGTTGGCTCATTTTGAAAACTGAAAAAGGCTTGCAGCAACGTATGTATGAGCTTATGCCAAAGTTAATTATTGCGCTGCTCATTATCTTTGGTGCCGTTAGCTTATATACACCTTTAACACACCCTGAAATTGCAGATCGCTGGTTCTCTTTACCAAATCTGTTCTATTTTAGTCCTGTGCCTATTTTGGTCTTATTGTTTGTTGGCCTGATTTTATCCGCTTGTAAAAAGCAGCAGGACCACAAACCATTTATATATACCTTGGCATTGGTCTTCCTTGCCTTTACTGGTTTTGTAATTAGCTTATGGCCAAATATCATTCCACCATCAGTTACGATTTGGCAGGCGGCAGCGCCTCATTCCAGCCAAATGTTTGCTTTAGTGGGTGCACTTATTCTGATTCCAATCATTATTACTTATACGGTTGTGTCTTACTGGGTATTCCGTGACAAAGTTCGTGTAGGTGATGAAGGTTATCATTAAGGTCTGGGGGTGTTATGAAAAAGTCGTCAGTTAAACTCAGTCAAACCCAATGGTTTATTCTGTTATGGCTTGGTGGTTTTTTAGCCTTAGCTGTGATTGCAGGTTTGTTTAAAGTGATATTGATTTATGCTGCCCCTTACTTAAAGTAAAAACCCATCTTTATAAACAAATGCCGTTTGTAGATTCTACAAGCGGCATTTATTATGGGTTCAGTGCATCTTTTATTTTATTCTTTCGTGCAGCTCATACATGTATAAATCAGAACAACTCGCGCATAGCATTCGCCAACTTATTGAAAGTGGTACTTTAAGTGCACATGAGAAATTACCTTCATTAAGAGATCAGGTCCAACGTTCTGGTTTTAGTTTAATGACTGTGATGAATGCTTACCAAGAACTTGAATCACAAGGTTTAATCTATTCAAAAGAAAAATCGGGATATTTTGTTGCGGAGCAAATTGTACTTAAACCACTGGAACAATATTCGGTCGTTTCGCTCAATTCTAAAATTGAAATTAATTCCTTAGTTTTTAAATATCTTAAGTCAATTCAACATGAGTCTGTTGTGCCTTTTGGGTCAGCTTTTCCTGATAGTCAACTTTTAGCTGCTCCCAAACTTATTCAAATTATGGGGCAACTTGCACGGCAAAGGCAAAGCTATGACCAGACAGCAAGCCTACCTCCCGGTAATTTAGCGTTAAGAAAACTAATTGCTCAGCGCTACTGTATGCAAGGCATACAGACCGATCCAGATGACATTGTCATTACATCAGGAGGATTAGATGCGCTCAATCTTTCTTTACAAGCAGTAGCCAAACCGGGCGACTATATTTTATTGCAACAAACCGTGTTTTACGGTGCTTGGCAGGCTGCTGAACGTTTAGGACTTAAGGTCATTACCATTCCCGAACATCCTCAATATGGTTTTGACTTAGAAGCTTTTGAGCAAGTTATTCAAACATATCCTATCAAGGTGTGTTGGCTCATGCTGAATACCCATAACCCGATTGGATTTACGGTCAGTGATGAGATTAAATATAAAATTGCCAAACTACTTCATGAACATCAGATTTACTTAATTGAAGATGATGTGTATGAAGAGCTTTATTATGGCGGGCATAAACCACTTTCGATGAAGTACTTTGACCAACAAAATCTGGTACTGCACTGCTCTTCATTTTCTAAAACTTTAGGGGCAGGCTTTCGAGTCGGTTGGGTCTATGCGGGTAAATTTTCGGACCATATCCAACATTTGCAGCTCATGAGTACTATTTCAGTAAATGCACTCATTCAAAATGCACTGGTTGAATTCTTATCTCATCATCATTATGAAAAGCATTTGCGCACCCTTAGACTTTCACTTGAACGTTATAAAAAGCAGTTTTACCACTATTTGAAGCAACATCTGCCCGCAACCTGCGAGATTTATTATTACCCAAGCGGTTATTTTCTATGGGTTAAATTGCCTCATAAACTCGATAGCATGCAAATTTATGAGGAACTCATCCAACAAGACATTGGCGTTGCGCCAAGCCCACTCTTTAGTGTTTTACCCGCACAGCAGCATTATTTAAGAATCAATTGTTCTTTTGAGTGGAACGAAAAAATTCAAGCTGCTTTAGATCAAGTCATCAAAACTATTCAACAAAAAGTTGAAGCAAGTTTATAAAGATATGGTTCGACCTAAGCACAATTTTATAGACTTTATTTTGTGGTAACTTTATAGCTCAAATCTATAGTTTTAAGGGAAACAGGCTCAAGGAATTAAGATGGAAATAGATGAAGAACTGACCCTTAAAAAAATACAGATTTTTTTAGCTTTTATGCGCTGTGGTAATTTGTCTAAAACCGCGGCAGAAATGCAGCTCAGTAATGTCAGTGTTCATAAAGCACTACACTCTTTAGAAAGCGCTTTACGTTGCCCTCTTTTTAAAAATGAAGGCCGTAACCTCATTCCTTTAAAAAGTGCTTATGTATTTGAAGAGCGGGCGCAAAAAGTCGTACAAGACATTTTTATCACCGTAAATAAAACTAGAGAAGCTGCAGGCTTTGCAGCTAAGGTTTTACATTTAGGTTCCCTTTATTCTTTAACGGTAAACACAATTCCAAATGTAATTAGCGGTCTTAAACTCAGACGTAGTGAGCTTGATATTCAATTATTACTCAGTTCAAATCAGGATTTGGTGAAAAAGCTTAAAGCAACTGAACTTGATGCCATTATCGTGGCTTTAAATGAAACTACTCAAGATGATGACTTTGAAATTTTACCAATGTTTTCAGACGACATTTTTTTGGCCGTCAATAAAGATTCAAAATATGCTGAGTTTAAAGATATTGATTTAAGCCTTTTAAAAGAAGAAACTTTTTTAACTTTAACCAAGGGTTTTGCAACTCATAACGACAGTGACATTATTTTTAAAAAAGCTGGTTTTTCACCTAAAGTTGCTTTACAGGTCAATGATATTTTTACCCTCATTAGTATGGTCAGCTCAGGGGTAGGTTTTGCTCTATTACCCGGTCGTATTTCTGCCGTCTATGAAAGTTCGGTCAAACTTATTCCGCTAAAACAGCAATACCACATGCAACAAGAAATTGGTCTGGTCTTTTTAAAAAGTAAAGAGCGCGATCCAAACTTACTTGCTCTTATTGCTGAATGTCGTATGTTTGCCACTAATTTTGAAAGATAAATATCGGCAACTTATTAAAAAATAATGAGTTGCCGTTATAAGATTTTCAAGAAATTATCCAAAAATCGCATTAACCGTTAAGAAAAATACAGAAGGTCCAAGTAAGCAGCCTAGTCCTGTATAGAAGGTTGCAACTAAAGCGCCATAAGGTACCAATCGTACATCTGTACCTGCCAATCCAGCAGCCGTACCACTGGTTGTTCCTGCCAAGCCACCAAACACCATGGCAGAGCGTGGACTTTTTAGGTACATAAATTTAGCAAGTAGCGGCGTACCGACCATAAAGAAAACTGACTTGATTAAACCAATTGCAATAGAAAGTGCGATGACATCAGAACTTGCACCAATTGCAGTGCCTGTAATTGGACCCACAATATAAGTCATTGCGCCTGCACCGATCGTTGTCATAGAAATAGGATCTCGATAGCCCATAACCCATGCAACCATAACCCCAATTGCAAAAGGCACAACACAACCAAGCATTAATGCAATTAGACCAATTTTGCCTGCTTTCTTCACTTCTTTCACATCAACTTCAAATGCAGTTGAAGCAATAGCCAAATCACGAATCATGGCTCCGCCCAACAGCGCAAAACCAGAAAAAATAGCGATGTCAGAAACACCTTTGGTTCCTTGGGTATAAACCCCTGCAAAGTAAGCAACAACCAAACCTAAAGTAATCGCGATTGCAGAGCTTTGTAGTTTTCCCTTCGTCAAATATTTTGAGAGTAGATGGGAAACAAACATCATTAAACCCGTTACGGCAAGAGCAGTAACTAATGCATTTTTTGATAACACAGCAATTATAGCGTCCATCATTTAATTCCTTTTTGATTGAACTTTTTGTAGTTTATATTTGCTTAGGCTATTTTTTCCTTACTTTCTAACGTCCATTCATAAGTTTCATAGTCGCCACTAATTCTATTTAAATAACGGATGACTAAAACCGTGCCAATTAACGATGCAATAGAGACAATTAGCCCTAACATGCCACCTGATAAAGCTGCAACGACATTTTGACCTGCCGACATCGCAACAACGATTGGAATATACATACCAGACCAATATAAAACGCCAAATTGTGTGACTTGAGGTAAGTAACCTTTTCTTGCCAACAATTCTTTAGACAAAATTAAGAGAATCATTGAAATAGCAACGCCACCGACATTTGCTTTAACACCTAATAGCATGCCTAAGGTGTTACCAAGATAGTCGCCTAATAAATGGCAGATCGCTAATATTGCTGTTCCATAAATAATCATTGTAAATCCCTCATATCCTTGGGTTATTACTCAGTTTTTTAATCTGTATTGTGGCTAAGAACCACTATCGGCATTTTGATTGCGCATTGCCATCTGAATGCTGTCTAGACGTGTTCCCTGAAATGACAATACAGTTCCTTCTTTAAATATTCGACGTGCAAGTGTAGTAAGCACCGTTCCCGGCAAAGCTTCAATCTGCAACCTTACACCTCGCTCCCATGCAGCTTGGATGGTACTTTCCCAATCTACAGTTCGACTCATGTTAAAAGCTAAGTCATCTCTAATCTGTTCTGGCCTGCTAAGTGTACGAGCCGTTGAACCACTTAAATATCGAATTTTAGGTTGATTTAAAGTGACTCCCTCCATAGATGCTGCAAGTTGCTTTGCTTGCTGACTTAATAATTCACAGTGCGATGGCACCGATACATCTAATTTTTTTGCCACCACCCCTTGTTGCTTTGCCAAAATAGCAACTTGGTCCATGGCTTCAAAACTTCCTGAAATAACGATCTGGTTATGTGCATTAATATTTGCGACAAACACCTCTGGCGTTATTTCATAAACTTGTTTCACCCATACTTCTACTGCTGAACGATCTGCACCAATCAAGGCGGTCATACCATAGCCAGTTGGATAAGCGTTTTGCATAAGTTCACCGCGATAGGCAACCAAACGAACGGCATCTTCATAGGCTAAAACTCCTGCTACAACCGCCGCTGACCATGCACCAATTGATAAACCTGCAACATAATCTGGTGTTAAGTTTTCCGCACTTAATAGTGCAGAACTCACCACACCGGAAATAAGCAAACACAGCTGTACTGCACGCGTTGACTGTAATGCTGCCGAACTGTCCAACATCAAGACTTCTTCTTTAAGTGCATCCGACGCACGCTCAAGGTATTCTTTGACCAGAGCGGTTTGAGGTAAATCGTGCAACATATTACTTCGTTGCACACCTTGTCCCGGATATACCCAAATTGAAGCCATGATATCTATTCCCTAACTCCATGGGTTTTCTACTAAAACAGCACCATCAGGACGTTTCAATAGAACTTTTCCGCTATTTCTCGCCCATTCTTTTAACGCCAAACCACCTTGTGGAAGTTGAAGCTGTATATCCACATTGAGCCCGGCTTGGTGAAAATTTTCGAGTAGCTCAATCGCCTGCCTTTTAGCAAAAGGTTGTTCAGCTCGAATCAACAGATCTATGTCACTTTGAGGGGTAACTGTTTCAATGCCCGTTGCCAGTTCAAACCCAAAACTTCCTGTATATCCCCAACATCCTGAAAAATTTTTCATAATGCTAGAAATGCTCTGTAAACGTTCTGCCAAGTGTTTAAAGTGACTTGGATTTACTTCAGCTAGTGCTTCAGGTTTAAGTTGTCTGCTAATTAGAGATCTTGGCATTTGCGCTGCATAACGTTGATAGCGAAATTGTCCTCTTATACCCACAGCCACCTGATCTTCAGGAGTAATTTCCCGTCGAACTACAACGGGATCACCGCGTAGTAACACCTCTTTCGCCCAAAGCGGAGCATCATCGGCCAAGCAATTGACCGTTATACCCCATAGTAAATCATGGGCTTCGAGCTTAAGTTTCATGACCATTGCTCACGCAATAATTCACGGACCCTTTTAGACATTTGACGGTTTTGGCCGTAAAGTCTTTGTTCCAGTCCTTTAGATTGATCAGCATTAATTTCTTTAAACGTTTGAGCAATCACCTGCTTTGCTAACAAAAGATCATCATTTGTCGGTTGTTCAGGGTTTTCAACAGATAACAGTTCAGATAACAAACCAAGCGTGGCATAACTTTCAATGTCATAAGCCATTGGTGGAATGCTTGATGCCAATTGCTCTAACTCATCAACTGATCGTAAGGTAACGCGTGCAGCAGATTCTTTACCCATTGCATGCACCATAACACCTGAATCTTTTAAGGCAATAATACGATTGGCTTGGTATCCATGCGCCAAGAAAGCACCAGACATCGACTTACCAATTAATAAACTCACAATTGGATGACCTGCCAATCTGGCTCTAGCATAGCTATCTACTGCACCCGCTAAAGCTTGATGAATACCTAATAATTCTTCGCGGCGCCCATAGGCCTGACTTGGGACATCAACCAGACATAAAATACCGCGTTTAGTTTCAGCCTTTGCATCGGCTTGAATCACGTCATCAACTGCTTTTGCCAAGCTCCAGCCTTCCAAGAGTCCAACTTCCCCTTGTCTTGCCCGTGGGAACAGATTATTGGTATCTTGCACAACGGTAATCACGCGCACCGCTTGCTGATCGATCTGACCATCAGCTACCCAAACAGAAGCTGGAAAACCTTCAGCTGTCTTAAAACCCTGCGTAAGTGCTTTAAACCAATGTGCACCACGAGTAGATGCTTTTAATGTATCAACGGCGATATTCATGCTTGCTCTCCTTGATACAAAGCTTGAACTTGTGCTGGGGTAATCTGCTCAGCAGTATCAACTTGTTGTAGCTTTTCTAAATAGAATGAGTAATTTGAACTACGGTGCTGCTGAGGCACACCTTGAGTTAAATAATCGATAACTTGCTGACGAATTTTCTGGCGATCATCATCTACATAAGCATCTACCAAACCACTCGCGAAACGCTGATTACCACCCGTAATACTCCATATAAATGGACGATCTTTGGCGTTATATTCTTGTACACCAGCTTCTTGTTCTATCACTTGGGGACCATTTAAGCCTAAACGTCCTTCTTGTGTCATTACAATATAGCTACATAGTCCAGCCGCAATTGACATTCCGCCGAAGCACCCTACACTACCTGCAACTACTGCAATCACAGGTTGATACTGACGTAAGTTCACTATTGCAGCCTGAATTTCAGCAATTGCAGCCAAACCCAGATTTGCTTCTTGTAAGCGAACGCCGCCTGTCTCTAACAATAAAATTGCCGCTGTTGGAATGCCTTTCAGATTGTCTTCAACCGCAAGTTCTAAGGCACCCGCAATTTTGGCACCGCCCACCTCGCCTAAACTTCCACCTTGAAATAAGCCTTCAATAGAAATTAAAACTACTGGGCGTTCTTGAATAGTTCCCTTTGCAATCACTACACCATCATCGGCTTGTGAGACAATATTTTGCTGAATCAACCAAGGCGACATAACACGGGCAAATGGGTCGAGTAACTCTCGAAAAGTCCCTTCATCTAATAATGCTTTGGCACGCTCTCTTGCGCTGAGTTCAATAAAATCTTGTTTATTTAACAAGCTTTGAATATCAGTCATGGGCAATCACCTCTAATGCTTGTTCTAGACGTAAACGAACGACACCGGGAGTTGCACCAAAGTCATGAATATCAATATTGACCGCTGGCGGTATTTGCGCAGTAAAAATTCGTTCAAAAAGATTGTGCCAACGTGCTGCACTGCCATCTACCGAAGTCACCACGTGAATAGAAGCTTTTCCTGTTTCACCAGGTTCCATCAAAATTTCTAAATCACCCGAGCCAACACATCCTACTAGTGCTTTTTTTACAGGTGGCTCTGTGGCCACAAATTCAAAATGAAGTGTTTCCATAATCAAAATCCCTTTTTATTTTTCACAGATGACTGCTCAGCACGATCTATAAACAAGGTTGCTGCCAACAAATCTGCGGCACCACCAGCAGAAGCCTTCATCCTAAGCAGATCAATCTCTAAAAGATGTAAAGCACGTCGACCTTCCAAGCTTGAGCTGCCGCCCAAATCCAGTACTTGCTGAGCACCTTGTTGCATACGCTTTAAGCCATTTGTTCCAGATCGATAAAGCACGCAGGTATCGGTTAGATCAGTCATCATCCCAAGTAAGGCATCTAAGCGAGCGAACTCTTCTTTCATTGGTTTACTACGACTTTGATGAAGTTGCTTTAAGCCAAAATTTACGATGGTTGGAAAACCTTGTTGCGCCTGTTCTTTGGCACCTAAGATGCCTAATTTCTTTTGTACTTGCTGTCCATGACTCAAGGCCTGCTTTGGAATAAAACGATCTTCAAGCTGAGCAATCTGACCTGCTAACTGGCATAGTTCAACAGCTGATAAATATTTTTGTTTCGCACGCGCCAATGCCGCCGCCGTAACCATTAAACCCAAGGCCCAAATTGCACCGCGGTGTGTGTTAACACCATTTGTTGCCAACATCATGGTTTTTTCACCTTGACGGCCAATTTCACCAATGTCTTCACGCAAGGCTAAACAGACTTTTCCATGATGCTTTGCAGCTTGGGCCATCGCTTCAAACATGGGTCCTAAACTTTTCGCAGAACGCTCCATTAATTCCAAAGTCAGGTCATTGTGTGCACCACTGCCACGGCGATCTACCAAGGCTGGTTTAGGCGTCAGATTAACTTCATCAATTAAAGCCTCGACCGCCATATCTGCTAAAAGCTGACTATCGCTAAGTGTTTGATATTGAACTTGTGCCATCATTACCAACTCCTGAATTTTGCAGGTGGTTGATATAAACCATCTGACCATGTCACCAAGTCGGCAATATTTTTTGCGGCTAAAAGCTCACGTGTTGCATCGGTGCGGCGAATACCTAAATCTTCAGGGAATACCACCAAGCCTTCGCTTCTTAAACGTGCTGTTGTTTTAGGGTCCTGAGTTAAACCAATACTAGTCACGCCTGCCACCGCAGCAATCATGGCTTGCCGCTCTTCTTGGCTGCTTGCTTTATATAGATAAGCAATGCCTTCTTCGGTGAGTAAATGGGTCACATCATCACCATAAATCATGATCGGTGCTAAAGGCAGGCCTGCTGTTTTAGCCACATCAATTGCATCGAGACGATCCACAAAAGTTGGCTTGCCACCCTCTTGGAAGGTTTCCACCATTTGTACAACGAGTTTTTTACCACGTGCCAAATAAGTTTCTGTTTCATTAGCACCTTGCAAACGCATATCTAGCCATGCTGGCGTATCGTGACGACGGCCACGTGGATCATGCCCCATGTTTGGTGCACCGCCGAAACCAGCTAAACGGCCTTTGGTAACAGTCGAAGAATGGCCCATGCCATCGACTTGCAAAGTTGCGCCAATAAATAGATCAACGGCGTACTGACCTGCAAGCTGACACATCATGCGATTGGAACGTAGCGCACCATCACGACCTGTAAAGAAAACGTCGGGACGAGCAGCAACATATTTTTCCATACCGAGTTCGGTACCAAAGCAATGCACGCTTTCTACCCAACCTGTTTCAATGGCTGGAATCAAGGTTGGATGCGGATTTAGTGTCCAATTTCGGCAAATTTTTCCTTTTAAACCTAAAGACTCACCATAGGTGGGTAAAATCAGCTCAATTGCCGCAGTGTTAAAACCAATGCCATGATTTAACGATTGCACATTATGCTTTTCATAAATTCCACGAATTGCCATCATGGCCATAAGCACATGCACTGGCTTGATATGTTTCGGGTCACGGGTAAACAAGGGTTCGATATAAAATGGCTGATCTGCAACCACTACATAATCCACCCAAGAAGCAGGAATATCGACACGTGGTAACTCTGTTACGTCATCAACCAGTTCATTCACCTGAACAATCACAATACCGTCACTAAAAGCGGCAGGTTCAATAAGTGCTGGAGAGTCTTCGGTACTTGGGCCTGTATAGATATTGCCTTGGCGGTCTGCCATAAAACCCGCCGAGAGCACGACATTTGGAATGAGGTCAACCACCAAACGCGAATACAATTCAATATAAGTGTGGATAGCCCCGATCTCTAACAGTCCATCTTCAATTAACTGGCTAATACGTAAACTTTGTGGGCCAGCAAAAGAAAAATCGAGCTTACGCGCAATGCCTTTTTCAAACAGATCGAGATGTTCCGAACGTCCCACACTTGGCATGATCATATGTAAATCATGCAAAATATCTGGGTTGGTTTGTGCCAAAGAACGCGATAAAAAATCTGCCTGCTTTTGGTTATTTCCTTCGAGTACAACTTTGTCACCCGGTGTAATCAGGGTTTCTAAAACTTTAATAATGTCTTGAGTTGGAATAACTACACCATCGGTATATTGGTTTGCCATCTCTAGTTTTAGTTGTTTGGCATGACGCCGCTTTGTCCATAACCGTTCTTTATTCTGAACTGATCCTTCCATGTACTTACCTATAGATCGCAGTTTTGTTCTGAATCTATAAAAACGCTTTATGAACTTCCGATCAATCAACCTACATGAGTTGTTATTAACTTCAGGTTAACGATTAAATGTAAATTGACTAAAATGATCTGAAAGAATAAATCCAATAAACGTCGTGTATATCAATGCTTATTTAGAAAAAACGATGCTCAAATGTTTTGTGTCAAATTATCAGATGATAGAATATCAACCCTGATTATTCAGCTACAATTACTTGATAAGAAATAGTTTATGAAAAAGAAATATTGTTATGCCTGCCGCCAGAAACACCTCAACATTTTCAAGCTGAGCTATTGATACTTGCTTACTATATAAAAACTCAGCACCCATACTCATCGATTAACACATATAATTAAAGGCTCTCATGCTTCAAAACACCATGCACCGCCAAGTATTAATTTTGGCGAGTTCCCAATCACTTTTTCAAACTGTTTCTGTCATGGTCATGACCATTGGTGGCTTGGCTGGGGCCAATATCTCAAATACCCCTACACTTGCAACCCTACCCATCGCATCTATGTTTTTGGGTACGGCTTTAATGATGTTCCCTGCTTCAATGTTGATGGCACGTATAGGGCGGCGTAACGGTTTTCTATTCGGTGCTTTTTTAGGTGTGCTCGGCGGCATTATTGCATCAATCGGTATTTTTTATAGTTCACTCATACTTCTTGCCTTAGGCACACTATGTGTTGGCGCATATCAATCCTTCGCTCAGTTTTATCGTTTTGCTGCCAGTGAAGTTGCAGATGATGCATTCCGTTCGCGTGCTATTTCTTGGGTGATGGCAGGTGGAATTGTTGCAGCATTGATTGGCCCGACTTTGGCGCGCTTTGGTGGGCCCTTATTCCAACATGTGGAATATGTCGGTTCATTTTTAATTATTAGTATCATTTCACTTGTGGCAATGGGCATTTTATCTAGCCTACATATTGCCGATACAGTTGAACAAAAGTCTGACTTTACTGCTGGTCGCCCATGGCATCAGATTGTCTTTCAACCCACTTATTTGGTTGCTCTGTTTGGTGCAATCACAGGTTATGGCATTATGATTTTAGGTATGACTGCTACACCCATTGCTATGCGACATTCACAGCATGAACTAGGCACGATTACGACAGTCATTCAATTGCATGTACTTGGTATGTTCCTACCTTCATTCTTTACTGGAAACTTAATTGCTCGCTTTGGTGTGCTTAAAATCATGTTTGCAGGTCTTTTATTATTTGCCTGCTATATCGGATTTGCTCTCTCAGGTATTCAGTTCACATCTTTTGCTATTTCTTTAATTTTATTAGGCGTGGGATGGAACTTTTTATTTATTGGCAGTACTTCTTTACTCACAGGAACTTATTCTGCGATTGAAAAAGCCAAGGCCCAAGCCATTAACGACATGACCGTTTTTGTTGTCGGTTTGATTTGTTCGTTTAGTGCAGGTGCTTTACTGGATTTATTTGGCTGGAAAGCAATGAACATAGCGTTAATACCATGGTTGATGATTGCCGCAGCTTCTCTCTTTTGGCTAAGCCAAAAAAGAGAAAAGCAGTTTGTTTAAATCTTTTCTATCGAGGTTTATTCAACATCCATTCCAGATTTTGGCGAACCGCAGGCCACTCATGTTTTAAAATGCTATAAACATGAGTGTCCCGTAAAATATCATCTTTCACAATTTGATGGCTTCTTAGCACACCATCGAGCTTTGCACCTAAGCGTACAATCGCGGCTTGACTTTGAACATTTAAAGAAGATGTGCGTAACTCAACCGCAATACAGTTTAAAGTCTCAAATGCATGAGCCAACAATAGCTTTTTACATTCAGTATTGACAGGTGTACGCTGTACAGATTTTCGGTACCACGTCGAACCAATTTCGACACGGCGATGCGCTTCTTCAATATGCATTAAAGTTGTCATGCCCAGCGCTCGTCCCGTTTTTCGGTCTTCAATATAAAATGGCAACATAGAACCAGATTTTTTTAAACCAAGACGTCTTTCAATTTCAGCAGTCATCTGTTCAGGTCTTGGCACACGGGTATACCAAAGATTATAGAGTTCCCCATCGCAAACGGCCTCTTTGAGCGCTTCAGCTTGAGTGACATCTAGCGGCTTTAAAATAACGTGCTCACCCACTAATTCAACAGGTGTAGTCAAAGACATCTTTATCTCCTCCATTAATATTAAGCTTTTATATTTTCAAAATTATTTATTTAACTCAGCCACACTGTACATGGCATTCGCTATAGTTTGATGACCAGATTTTGATAGGCCATCTGCCGCACCTAAAATGTCTCGACGTTCTTTGTTTTGCCCCAATTTTAATTGGCCTTGCAGCTTAGTAATTTCAATTTCTATTCCCACAATCGCCTTTAACATCGGTTCAAGATAGTCCTTTGGTGCATCTGACATTTTCCAGGGTTCAGGTTGAGAAGCTTCATGGCTACGGGTTAAACGAGCCACCACACCGCGAACATAACGTTCATCATCGTGAACTGTTACTTTGCCATGAGCATGCACAACCCTATAATTCCACGTCGGCACTTGTCTGTGCTGTTCATGTTTGGATGGGTACCAGTTTGGTGAAATATAAGCATCACCGGCTTGGAACACGACCAACACCTCATCTCCATTTTTAATGTTATGCCAGACAGGATTCACTCGAGACACATGCGCATGTAGAGCGCCAAACTTCCCTTCATTTTTCTGAAGTTCAAAAGGAAGATGATTTGCATCTAATCCATTGCTTCCATGAGTAAAAAGCACACCAAACGGATATTCTGTAATAAGAGAATGCAAAACATCCAAACGGTTTTCTGCATAATCATCGGGGATATACATGGCTCAAAACCTCACTGTAAATCTCAGGGTTATTTATATTTTGTGTTGTAAATTTTCTGGTTTATGTGGTTTATTAAAAAGAACCACTTTGTATTTTTTTAAGTAGACCAGAATTATGGCAAGAATGGCAAAAGTTGTTGAACTTCCGTCTATTGCAAAGATTAATAAAAGCCAAGGAAAGATAAGTGCTCAACTGACCCAAGCCTTGCGTGAAGCTGTACAAAGTGGTGATTTACAACCCGGCGACCCTTTACCATCTTCGCGTGAGCTGGCTCAAACACTTGAAGTCGCTCGCGGAACCGTTATTGAAGCGTATGATCAACTTCTCGCTGAAGGTGTTTTTTCTTCACAAGCCCGAACTGGCACTTATGTATCTCATGCTTTAACTAAAAAAACTGTATTGGAATCTTCCCAGAAAGAAACAATTTCTAGCTCAATCCCTTTAACCAAATCAGCTCTTTGTTATGCCGAGGTACTCAAAGAGTTTAAACCCCTTCCTCATGCCCCTTTTGCAGTGTCTGTTCCGATTGCTCGTACTCAACCGAGTGATATTTGGCGTAAGTTTGGTAATAAATTTAGATCTCGGGGTGCTGGTGCTCCATCAGGTTATGGTGAACCTCAAGGGGTATTATCATTAAGAATCGCTATAGCAGATTATGTACGTCGATCCCGCTCTGTACACTGTGAACCTGAACAAATCGTGATTACACCAGGCATTCAACAGGCACTTTATATTTGCAGCCAGATTTTATTTGAAGCGAAAGATGAAGTCTGGATAGAAGATCCGGCTTATCGTGGTACCACAGCCATTTTTGAACATGCCGTAAAAAATATCCGTACGGTACGTGTTCCTGTCGATGAAGAAGGTATTCAAGTTGAAACTGGGATTAAACTTTCAAAACATGCGCGTGCTGCTTTTGTGACACCATCTCACCAATATCCACTTGGCATGCCAATGAGTCTAGCAAGACGCACGGCTTTATTGGCTTGGGCAAAACAGCAAAATGCATGGATCATTGAAGATGACTATGACAGTGAACTTCGTTATAACGGCCAGCCCTTTCCATCTTTACAAGGTATGGCACCCAACCAGGTCATTTATCTTGGCACTTTCAGCAAAGTTCTATTTCCATCGCTTAGGCTTGGCTATGCCGTATTGCCTAAAGAACTGGTGGCACCTTTTTGTGGGCTGAGAGTATTAATTGATAGACACCCACCTGCTGCTGACCAACACGTTTTAGCTGCTTTTATTCAAGAAGGCTATTTAGAACGACATATTCGACGTACTCGACATGTTTATGCGGAAGTTCGGCAATACATTATTGGCTTGATTGAAAAACATATACCTCAAGAACTGGCTTGGTTACAGCCGGGTGATCAAGGCATGCATATGGTGTTATGGCTTGCTCATCATATTAATGATATTGACGTTGCAAGCTCGGCAGTCGATGCAGGTATTGCCGTTAAAGCAATTTCACCAACATTTTCAAAAGAGCAGCAACGTCCGGGTTTAATTGTCGGCTTAGGTGATTTTGAACCCGAACAGATGCAACAAGCCATTAAAAAACTATCAAAAATTATTCAACAACATGACAAACCGTCTTAATCCAAGCTTACAACATTAACCATAGATGAATCGCAAATGGCCCAATCAGCACCATTAAAATACCGGCGATGACCATAGTTAAACTGGCAATTACACCTTCTTCGCTATTACGCTGCTGAGCTCTAACTGTACCAAAACCATGAGCTGCATTACCAAAGGCAGCTCCATTTGCTACATTAGAACGGATTTTAGTAATCGCTAAAATCGCATCGCCGCAAATCATACCAACCAAACCGGTAATAACGGTAAATAGTGAAACCAATGCTGCCGAACCATGAATATCTTCCGCTAGAATCATGGCAAATGGTGTTGAAATAGAACGTGCCATCAAACTGTTGGTCACTTCAGGGCTAAAATGGAACCACTGTGCCATTTCATAGGCAGACATCACACCTACACTCATGCCGACAATAATCGCAATCGAAAGGACCCCAAGGTTTTTACGAATCGTTTCCCGATAGCGATAAATCGGTACAGCAAAAGCAACCGTTGCTGGTCCTAACAAATTAACAATCCACTGTGTATCTTCTGCATAAGTTTGATATGAAATTCCAAAAATCGTCATCAAAATAATGGTGAGTACAGGCACACTAATTGCGGGTGATAACCAAAGTTTCGGATTTCTCTGATAGATTCGCTTTGCCACAACATAGGCGGCCAAAGTCCAGATGAGACAAAGAATTGACCAAATATTCATGTCGTTTTGCTCTTTAGATATGCTTATGATGAAGACGTTTTCGAGCTTGTAAATAAGCTTTTAAACGATTGTAATAGTGAATAGTCAGCGAAGTACTTAGCATGACTAAAATAGTACCAATGGCAATACTCAAGACAATTTGCCATCCTTCGGTCATAAACAGCGTTTTATACTGGACGACAGCAACGACTACAGGGACAAAGAACAGTAATAGCTCACCTAAAACCACAGTTGCTCCGATTGCCACCTGATCCATTTTGATAATTTTAAAGAACAGACATAAAAGCAATAAAAACATACCTAAAATACCCGCCGAGACAGGGACGCCGAGTTTTTGATGTAAGAGATATCCGATCCACCAAAATCCAGCCAAAAAGAGAATTTGTTTAACTAATACGAACAGTGATGGTTGTAAGGGTGTTCCAGAAGCAGATTCAGTACTCATTTTTCGAAATTAAATGGTTAACTACATCATTATGCTATCTTGCTTAAAGCTGCTAAATATGAATTATTCATGTTAATATTATTCCAAAATGGAATAATCTATTCTTTATTATGCTTTCTCTAAAATCATTACAGTGCTTCGTTACACTGGTAAAAACTAAAAGTTTTACTCGCACTGCTGAAGAGTTGTATCTGACTCAGCCCACCATTAGTAAAATATTACAACAACTCGAAGAGCAGCTTCAGGTACAACTTTTGGTCAAACCCGATCATGGACGGAAAAGACAAATTGAATTAACTGAAATTGGAGAGCGTATTTATCAACATGCGGTCGAACTTCTTCAGGCAGAGCAAAACATCTTTCTTGAAATAGAAAACTATCAACAATTAAAAACAGGTACTTTAAAACTTGGCGTTCCACCTTTAGGTTCCCAGCTCCTAACAACAGCCCTGTTTGACTTTCATCGCCAATGGCCAGCTATTGAATTAGCTTTTATGGAAGTAGGTTCACGCGGTATTGAACAAGCTTTACTCAATAACGAGCTAGACGTGGGCGTTTTATTACAGCCTTTTGATGAACAAACTTTTAATAGCATCGAGTTATGTAACTACCCTTTAATGGTACTTTTACGTCGTGATGCAACTTGGGCAACCCGCAAAAAAATAAATCTAGAAGAATTACAACACCAATCATTTTTAATGTTTCCTGAAAATTTTTCTTTGAACAGTATTATTCTCGATGCTTGTAAGCAGCATGGTTTTTATCCAACTATTGCTTGCCGTACCAGCCAATGGCATCTTTTGGCAGACATGGTGTTACAACGTATGGGGATTGCGCTTCTCCCTCAATATTATACCGACATGCTTGACCCTACTTTATTTGCAGCAGTACCACTTGAAAAACCAAATATTCAGTGGCACTTAGTCATGGCTTGGAAAAAAAATCTTCCTGTCTCACCAGCGGTACAAGCGTGGCTGAACATTGTTCGTGAGCATTTCCAGCACGTTAAGCCTTAACGTTGAATATTAAAATGGCTTAATTCAAAAACCAATAAAGCTTTTCCACAAAAAAGCTACCCAATCTTGGCTTAGCTCACTTAGACTAGATCCGATTGTTTTATGACATGGACAATAACAATGAATAATGAACATTTTAAGCTGTACACAGATTCACAATTTCTAAGCCCCTACGCGTTTACAGTTTTTGTAGGGCTACATGAAAAACAAATTCCATTTGAAATAGCGGCCATCAACTTAGGCCAGCAAGGCCAATTTGAAAAATCTTATGTAGCAAAGTCATTAACTGCCAAAGTGCCTGTACTTGAGCACAATGATTTTGCCTTATCAGAATCTTCTGCCATTTTGGAATATCTTGAAGAGCTTTATCCAAACACATCTATTTATCCAAAAGATATTCAAGCACGCGCAAGAGCAAGACAAATTCAGGCATGGCTCCGATCAGACTTAGTTGCACTAAGAACTGAACGACCAACCGATGTTATTTTTATTCAGCCCACCTCCACTCCACTTTCAGAAGAAGGCAAAAAAGCTGCGGAAAAACTTTTCTTTGTTGCAGAAAAACTTCTTGCGTCTGATGCCGAATTTCTTTTTGGTTCATGGAGCATTGTGGATGCTGAACTTGCCCTGATGTTGCAACGCCTTATTCAAAATGGTGATGCTGTACCAGAACGTTTAAAAAACTATGCATTACAGCAATGGCAACGTCCGACCGTACAAAAATGGCTTGCCTTGCGACATAAATAAATCCTTATATTTACACCAAACATGAGATAAAAAATGAGCGATTCAAACTATATTCCTCCACAAGTTTGGCAATGGACTGGAGAGAAAACCGATTTAAACCAACCTACCTCAGGTGCGCGTTACGAGCACACACTTCCAGTAGGGAAACATCCGCTCCAGCTCTATTCTTTAGCAACGCCTAATGGTCAAAAAGTCACTATTTTGCTAGAAGAGCTTTTAGCATTAGGTCATCAAGATGCGGAATATGATGCATGGCTGATTAAAATTGGTGAAGGACAGCAATTTGGCAGTGGCTTTGTCGAAATTAATCCAAACTCTAAAATTCCGGCATTGGTTGACCATAGCCAAAACCCACCATTAAGAGTGTTTGAATCTGGCTCAATTTTGCTTTACTTGGCTGAAAAATTTAAAGCGTTTATTCCAACTGATATTGCTGCACGTACTGAATGTCTTAATTGGTTATTCTGGCAAATGGGCAGCGCGCCTTACCTAGGTGGTGGTTTTGGGCATTTTTATGCCTACGCCCCTGTTAAAATTGAATATGCAATTAACCGCTTTGCCTTGGAAACGAAACGTTTACTTGATGTGTTAGATCAGCATCTAGCAAAGCATGAATATTTGGCTGGATCTGAATATAGCATCGCTGATATTGCGGCGTTCCCTTGGTATGGCGGTCTTGTTAAAAACTGGGTGTATAACGGCGCGGAGTTTTTAGGGGTCGATCAATATAAAAATGTTCAACGTTGGGCAGATGCGATTTTAGCGCGCCCAGCGGTTCAACGCGGTCGTATGGTCAACCGTACTTTTGGTGATTTAGCTACGCAGTTGCATGAACGCCATGATGCGAGTGATTTTGAGACCAAGACTCAAGATAAATTGCAGAACCAGTCTTAAAATATCATTCAGTTTTTGACTTACCCGCAAGATATTTCATTTTTGCGGGTATTCAAAGTTGGCAAAATACCCCGTATATAACTCATTCAGCCAAGCGACAAAAACTCGTACGCGTGGCGAGAGCTGCCGATGCTGCGGATATAGTGCAGAAACTGACATCTTCGGGATTTTCCACTCAGATAAAACCTCAACTAGTCGCCCATTTTTTAATTCATTTGCCACATGGTAGCGCGGTACTTGAATTAAGCCAGCCCCTTGTAAGGCAGATAATACATAGTTTTCAGCGTCATTTACCGCGATCCAACTTTTCAAAAAATAATCTTGTTTTTTGCCATTCACCATCAATTCAAATGGATAATTCCGCCCGCCTGATGTCGAAAAGAAATTGACACAATAATGTGATAACAACTCTTCTGGTTGCTCTGGCATTCCATGTTTATTTAAATAGTCAGGACTCGCACAAATCACTTGTGGCATATCCACCAAATGTCTAGCAATTAAAGTGGAATCATCTAAACGGCCCGCTCTCACCACACAGTCTATCCCTTCCCTAATCAGATCAACCAAGCGATCACCCGTACTAATTACCAGTTCAATGTCGGGGTACAACTCGTGAAATTGATCGATATTGGGTAAAACAATTTTAGTCGCATGTGCGCCTGATAAATCGACACTTAATAAACCACGGGGCTGAGCAATTACATTGCGTAAAGATGATTCGGCATCATCGAGTTCCGATAATATTTGTGTACAGCGTTCATAAAATGCCTGTCCATCTAGTGATGGTCTTACATGCCGAGTCGTCCGCTCTAATAAACGGCACTGTAAATTACTCTCTAACTCTTTAATGGCATTACTTGCTGTAGCACGTGGGATATTCAGTTGATCGGCTGCCTGACTAAAGCTTCCCAGCTCTACGATGCGGGTAAAAAGTTGCAAGGTATCAAATTTATCCATAACGCTATCTTTTAACCCTATCCATTATTAATGCATATGGAATTATCTTATCCAATTCTAACGATTTATCCCATATTTCTATATTATTAAAATAAGCCATACTTACTCAAACAGGCAATCTAAAAATGAATATTTCAAGAAAAACAGCTCTGGTTACTGGCGCATCACGTGGTATTGGCCGTGCTATTGCAGAACGTTTAGCTCAAGATGGCTTTTATGTGATTATTAACTATGCAGGGAATAAGGTGCATGCCCAAGCCACTGTAGAACACATTATTGAGCAAGGTGGTCAAGCTTCAGCTATTCAAGCTGACGTTGCAAATGAACATGAAGTGAGCCGTTTGTTTCAAGAGGCAAAGGCCATTAACGGTCAGTTAGATGTAGTCGTTCATAGCGCAGGCATTATGCATATGGCAAAAATTACACCTGAAAGCCTGCCAGATTTCGATACAATGATTCATACCAATTTGCGCGGTGCTTTTTTAATATTAGCGCATGCAGCCGAAACAGTGCCAGATGGTGGTCGGATTATTGCGCTTTCAACCAGTGTAATTGCTAAATCTTTTCCTTTATATGGACCGTATATTGCTTCAAAAGCTGGTGTCGAAGGTTTAGTACATGTCTTAGCAAATGAGTTACGTGGGCGCAATATCACTGTAAACGCCGTTGCTCCCGGCCCGACAGGCACTGACCTTTTTTATAATGGAAAAACTGAAGAGCAAGTGGCGGCTATTGCAAAACTCGCTCCCTTGGAAAGAATCGGAACACCTGACGAAATTGCCAGTGTAGTTGCCATGCTAACTGGTCCAGATGGAAGTTGGGTAAATTCTCAAGTCATTCGAGTAAATGGTGGATTTGCTTAATTTTAAAAACTGTGCGGATTATTTTAATCTGCACGGTTTTTACTAAATAATAAAATTTATTAAATCTATTTTACTTTAATAACTTTATAAGATTAACTAATACTGTTTTATATAAAATATTCACCGCTCTTATTTATCAAAATAATATATATAAATAGATATTCCTTATTTTTGCTTATATTTAAAACCGCGTAAATTGATCCTTAACAATCTGAATCAAAGATAAGGATATATTCAATGAACGCTAAATTAAATACTGAAACTCCACAAAGTTTTATCTCAAATGGTTCAAATACATCCTTTTCGGCCGAAGATATTCTTGCTAAAGCACAGCAATATGCACAAGAACACGAACTAAATTTTAGTGGCAGTTTATCACCTGTTGACGCATGGCAACTCGTACAACAAGGAGAAGCTGTTTTAGTTGATGTGCGTACCAATGAAGAACGTAAATTTGTGGGTTATGTCCCTGAAAGTGTTCATGTTGCTTGGGCAACAGGCACATCGTTTAACCGTAATCCACGCTTTTTAAAAGAACTCGAATCAAAAGTTGGCAAAGACAAAACCATTCTTTTGTTATGTCGTAGCGGCAACCGTTCAGCACAAGCTGCCGAGGCCGCATTTAATGCAGGTTTTGAGCACATTTATAACGTTCTTGAAGGCTTCGAAGGTGATCTAAATGATCAGCAACAGCGTAATCAGAAAAATGGCTGGCGCATCCACCAACTTCCTTGGCAACAAGACTAATACTCTAATCAATTTTCAGTGAATCAAGGAAAGCTTGTGACTCAATGGAACATTAATGTGGTTGTACAAGGTTTACAACAAGCAAGGCATGACTGGCGTCAGCAACAGCACAGAACAAAAGAATTTGGGGGCCGCGAACTTCCATCTAAAGAAGCTTTAAAGGCCATTTTAGATGACCTGTGCGGCATTTTATTTCCAATGCGTTTAGGCCCTGCTGACTTACGCCAAGAAACTGAAGATTCTTATATTGCCTATACTTTAAATCGGGTACTCACAGCCTTACATGCGCAAGTACAACTGGCTTTGAATTATGAGGCAAAACGTCATTTGGGCCATTCAAGCACAGTCCAGCAACCACAAGAACTTGCCCAAACTATTGTTCAGGATTTTGCCAACACTTTGCCCTCTATACGACGCCTTTTAGATGGTGATGTACGGGCGGCTTATGAAGGTGATCCAGCAGCACATAGTGTAGATGAGGTACTACTCTGCTATCCGGGCATATTTGCGATTATTTATCACCGAATTGCGCATCAGCTCTATGCTCAAGTGCCTTTATTATCTCGCATTATTTCGGAGTTAGCTCACTCTGCAACAGGTATTGATATTCATCCGGGTGCACAAATCGGTAAAGGCTTTTTCATTGATCATGGTACGGGTGTGGTGATTGGCGAGACTTGTGTGATTGGGGAACGCGTTCGTATTTATCAAGCCGTGACCCTTGGAGCAAAACGCTTTGAAACCAATGATGATGGTGGTTTGAAAAAAGATTATATACGCCATCCGATTGTTGAAGATGATGTCGTGATTTATGCAGGCGCGACTATTTTAGGCCGTATTACGATTGGTCGAGGGTCCATTATTGGGGGAAATGTCTGGCTTACGCATAGTGTTGCAGCAGGTAGCCAGATTTTACAGTCACCAAATGAGTCTTATCAAAAAAATCATATTGCCGGTTAAAAACTATAGATGTGAAATAAATAGATAAGGAGACAAATAAAAAAAGAAAACGTGCAGATTAATAAAATGCTTATTTCTAGTTTAAATATATTTTTATTTAGAAAATAGATAACTCATTAATAAGCTCAGTATTTAAAAAATTTATAACGCGATTTTAATTTTAAAACCAGAACTAATTCTAGTTTATATGCATCCTAGAATTTTTATTTTCAAAAAGCCAATGTAATAAGGAAAAATGATTCATGGCGAAAAATACAGACAAAGCCCAACTTGCACTTGGGGACCATGCGGCCCGTCAACTGGCCAATGCAACCAAGACAGCTCCCCAGCTTTCTACAATTACTCCCCGCTGGCTGACTCACTTACTTCAATGGATTCCTGTTGAAGCAGGTATTTATCGCCTAAACCGTGTCAATAATACCGATGATATTCAAGTAGCTTGCACACAACGTGATGAAGCAACTTTACCTCAAACTTTCGTCGATTATGATCCAGAACCACGTGAATACTTTTTAAATGGTGTATCTACTGTTTTAGATGTGCATACACGCGTTGCTGACCTTTACAGCAGCCCACATGACCAAATTAAAGAACAGCTCCGTTTAACCATTGAAACTATTAAAGAACGTCAAGAAAGTGAGCTGATCAATAACCCTGAATACGGTTTATTGGCTAGTGTGACAGATGACCAACGTATTTCGACCTTAAATGGCCCACCTACTCCTGATGATCTTGACGATTTGCTACGTAAAGTCTGGAAAGAACCAGGATTTTTCCTAGCACACCCGGATGCGATTGCAGCATTTGGCCGTGAATGTACACGCCGTGGTGTGCCACCTCCAACGGTTAGCTTATTTGGTTCGCAATTCATTACATGGCGCGGTATTCCACTTATACCATCAAATAAAATTCCTGTAGAAGATGGCAAAACTAAAATCTTGCTGCTTCGTGTAGGTGAAAAGCGTCAAGGGATTGTTGGTTTGTTCCAACCGGGTCTTGCGGGTGAACAGTCACCGGGGCTTTCAGTACGCTTTATGGGAATTAACCGTAACGCGATTGCGTCGTATCTAATCTCGTTATATTGCTCACTTGCAGTATTAACAGACGATGCGTTAGCAGTATTAGATGATGTGGAGGTGGACAAATATCATGACTACCCAGTTAACTACAAGTGATCTGCCAGGTAGTTCAACGGGGCCTGAAGTGACTGGTGTTAACCCACCAGCCAACTTCCCCGATGAGTCCACCATTGCTCGACTTGCTAATGAGTTTTTTTCAGCATTACCAAGCTCAAGCAATTCGACTTCTCCATCGGGCCTTAACTTGGACTTACCTGTCGGAGCGCCACCTCACCCACCGCAACCGGGTGAACCATTTTCTGCACTCAGTGGTCGTGCGCCCAATATCGCTTTTCAGAAAAGTCTCAATCCGGAATATCCTGAGCATATTCCCAATTTGCCAGACTACCCTGAACGCCGAATTGTAGCGTCTGCGCCTGTGGTGGGTGGAGCCAATTTGCCACACCCACCATTTGAACCACATTTGCCACAAGCTGCTCATAGTGAACCAAATGTGCCGCGCATTGAACCCAGCTTACCCACTGGTGCAGGTGAATCACCTTATTATTTTTTAAATGATTTTTCTGCCCCCACTGCAGCAGAACCATCTGTTAGAGGGGTTGAAGATAATTATTCGGTTGCGCAGTCTTTTCAGTTGCCACATGGTGACCAGCTAAAGTCCTTACTGACGGAAGATCGTTTTGCAACGAAAACGCCTACCCAAAGTTCGGCAAGCTCTGCATTTTATTTTTTAGACTTGCCTCAAAGTGGACAAAGTTATAGTCACTATCAACCATCGCAACCCACTTTTGTAGCAAGTAGTGCTCAACCACTCGATGTGCATGCCATACGTCGCGATTTTCCAATTTTACAGGAACGCGTCAACGGTCGACCTTTGGTCTGGTTTGATAATGCAGCTACTACACAAAAACCGCAGCGCGTGATTGATCGGATTGCTTATTTTTATCAGCATGAAAACTCAAATATTCACCGTGCTGCCCATGAGTTAGCGGCTCGTGCAACAGATGCCTATGAACATGCAAGAAATGTAGTTGCCCGATTTATTGGTGCACCCTCTTCTAAAGAAATTATCTTTGTTCGAGGAACAACCGAAGGCATTAACCTGATTGCAAAAACATGGGGTGAGCAAAATATTGGTGAAGGTGATGAAATTATCGTTTCTCACTTAGAACACCATGCCAATATTGTGCCTTGGTATCAACTCACTAAAAAAACTGGAGCGAAATTAAGAGTCATTCCTGTGGATGACACGGGCCAGATTATTTTAGAAGAGTTGCCAAAACTGATTAATGAGCGCACTAAACTGCTATCGATTACTCAGGTTTCGAATGCTTTAGGCACAGTCACACCTGTTGCTGAAGTGATTAAAATTGCACATGCCAAAGGTGTACGCGTTTTAGTTGATGGTGCTCAATCTGTTTCGCATATTCCTACCGATGTTCAAGCTCTTGATGCAGACTTTTTTGTGTTTTCTGGACATAAAGTGTTTGGGCCAACAGGTATTGGCGCGGTCTATGCCAAACCAGAGCTGCTAGAAAGCATGCCTGTCTGGGAAGGCGGCGGTAACATGATTCAGGATGTGACCTTCGAACAGGTAGTTTACCAACCTGCACCCAATAAGTTTGAAGCTGGAACTGGCAACATTGCCGATGCTGTCGGATTAGGCGCTGCGCTTGAATATGTCGAAAGTCTAGGCATTCATAACATTGCTCGCTATGAACATGATCTACTTGAATATGGTCAAAATGCACTGAGCAGTGTGTCTGGTTTACGCTTGATCGGAACCGCACATCACAAAGCCAGTGTAATGTCCTTTACTTTACAAGGCTATTCAACCGAACAAGTCGGTAAAGCTTTAAATCAACATGGTATTGCTGTACGTTCTGGTCACCACTGTGCACAGCCAATTTTACGTCGTTTTGGTGTAGAACAGACCGTCCGCCCATCTTTGGCTTTTTATAATACAACTGAAGAAATTGATTTATTGGTTTCGGTGTTACATCAACTGACGCGTAATAGGCGTAGTAATTAAATCTATTTTTAGACTAGAAAAGACTGCTTTTGAGCGGTCTTTTTTATGGATTATTGATTGAAGCTACTTTAGCTCAAAAGTTATATATGAAGTAACAAGTCAAAGTAGCTATCACAGAGGAGTCTTATTATTTTAATTTCGATTCCTAGATTAGCCTTCGGCTCGAGCTAAGAGTTATTAATACTCTAGACAATTTAAAGTAATTATCACGGCAGAGTCTTATGATTTTAAATTTGATTTCTGGATTAGCCTTCGGCTTGAGCTAAGAGTCATCTACAGCCTGCCCATAATTTATAAAAATAATGTTTTTGCAACATTTCCTGATAAATGAAAACAGTGAACAGGTTCTGTAGATGACAAAGTTTTTTGGTTACTTTTTCCAAAAAAAGTAACAGAATTAGCTACTTTATTATGACCTATAAACGGTAAGACTCCGTCGCGCTAACCCATCCACTTATAAATAAAACCAACTTAATTAAACAATCCCCAAATCAATCTCAATGCAATTCCAATTAATAAAACTCCCATTACCCGTTCAAAATAAACCCCAAACTCCAAAAACCGTTTACGTACAATAGGCTGTGCAAACAGTACGCTCACCACCATAAACCAAATGGCATTGACCATACACATCCATACCCCATAAAAAACCTGAACTTTCATCGGTGTGGCCGTACTTACAATCGTCGTAAAAATTGCCAGAAAAAAGATAGTGGCTTTGGGGTTTAACGCATTGGTAAGAAAACCCATTGTAAAAGCTTTAAATAAGCTCGGCGCATCACTATCTGCTTGGCCATTAATCTCAATATTGGTATTCGGCTGGCTACGTAAACACTGCCATCCTAAATACGCTAAGTAAGCCGCCCCCGCTGTTCTGATCAGAGACATGAGCCATTCACTTTGCTGAATCAAGAAGCCAATACCAACAAGTGTATAAAACACATGTACTGAAATCCCGACACCAATACCAATTGCAGTTAGACATCCAATCAAATAACCATAACGTACGCTTTGCCTTACCGTAATCACAAAATCTGGTCCCGGTAAAATCACCGCCATAAAGTGAATAAGAGCTAGCGTTAAAAACTCATGTCCATACAACTGCCACATAACAATTTAATTTCCTGAAAATCACCTAAAAGATTGTATTGCGATTTTTTAGACGCGATAATCTAATTAAAATCCAAATAACTTTTGCCTCATGAGCACCAATCAAAGTCTGGTTCTGTTAAATGAAATGGCGACTTTCGTTAAGGTTGTCGAGTCGGAAAGTTTTTCTGAAACGGCCCGCCAGCTTGGTACAACACCTTCTGCTGTAAGTCGTGCGATTGCTCGTTTAGAACGTGCTTTAGGCACCCGCTTACTCTATCGGACCACACGGAAACTTCGTTTAAGTGAAAGTGGACAACAAGTCTATCAACGTTGTTTAGATATGGTGAATGCTGCACAAGCGGTCATGGAAAGTTCAGGCCAATTTCATGTCGAACCCGAAGGTATTATTCGTATGAGTGTTCCGAAAGCTGTGGGGCATTTTATGATTCATCCGCATTTACCCGAGTTTTTAGAACGCTACCCGAAAATTGATATACAAATGCTTTTAGAAGATCGCTATGTAGACCTGATTGATGATGGAGTAGATTTAGCACTTCGAATTACAGAGCAACCACCGGGTGGCCTTATGGGTCGAAAGCTGATTGATATTGATCACTTGGTTTGTGCCACACCTGAGTATTTGGCCAAGCATGGCACACCGAACCACCCTCATGATTTAAAGCAGCATGAATGTATTTACTTGGGCGAACAAGCCAGTGACTCAAAATGGAAATTTCAGCAAGGAAACAAATCGATCAGTGTGGCTGTGCGTGGGCGTTATGCTGCAAACCATACGGGTGTGCGTTTGAGTGCGGCATTACAGCATTTAGGCATTGCAAGCTTGCCATACTTCGTTGCACGCCATGCGCTACAACAAGGTACCTTAGTTCAGGTTTTACCCGACTGGTATTTTAAGACCTATTATAGTGGCGGGCTGTGGTTACTTTATCCACCGACAAGGCATGTCCCGCCTAAATTGAGTGTGTTAATTCAATATTTGGCAGATAAATTAGCAGCAGAGCCGACTTTATTTAAGTTAAAGTAATATAGAGTCAAGGAATTAGCACGATGGAATCCTACCTTTTAACCTCTAAAGCAAGCAGCTAATTCTGTTACTTTTTTTTGAAAAAAGTAACCAAAAAACTTTCTCATCTACAGAACCTGACCACTGTTTACATCTATAAAAAATATTGCAAAAAACATTATTTTTAAAAATTATGGGCAGGCTGTAGATGAATTCTAGCACGAGCAAATCCTATCTAGAGTCCTCTTTATTAGAATTACTCAACCAATAGATCTTTTGGATTAATCGTATCGCCATAGACTGGTTTTAACGTTTTTTCATAAGCCTGATGAATTACACCTTCTTTCGCCAGTTTCTCTAAATCTTGATTCAACCAATCCAGTAACTCTTTATCACCTTTTTTCACTGCTGGTGCAATTAAGTCCTGTTCACCTAAATTGGTAATGCCAACGGTGTAGTTTGGATTTTCTTTAGCCCAAGCTAAAACCAGCAAGTTATCATGTGCAAGCGCAGCACCACGACCATCTTTTAAAGCATCAAAAGTTTCAGTGTTTTGCTCATATTTTTGTAGTTTAATTTCAGGGTGAGTCTTGGTGAAGAATGAATCAGCCGTTGTACCTTTGTTCACCAACAAAGTTTTATCTTTCAATTGAGCGACATCAGTAATCGGATGACTTTTAGGAGAAACCACACCTAGTGCCACTTTCAAATAAGGTTTAGCAAAATCGACCACTTCCTTACGTTCTGGTGTAACAGTAAAGTTTGCAAAAATAATATCTACTTTATTGGCTTTTAAATATTCGACACGGTTAGCTGCTTCAGTTAAAACAAACTCAACTTTGTTCTCATCACCCAGCAGATCTTTAGCGACATGCTTAGCAATTTCTACATCAAAGCCCTGATTTTTGCCTTGAGCATCTAAATATCCAAACGGCGGTTTATCACTAAATACGCCAATTCTTACCACGCCATTCTTTTTGATCTGTTCAATACTCGACACCTTTTGTGTGGTATCGGCCGCTTTTTCAGTAGAATGAGTTCCTTTGTCACATGCAACCAAACCTAAACTCAGTAAAGAGGCAGCTAAAATATGTTTCACGTTTTGAAATGTTAATGTTGTCATTATTTCACCCTATCGTTTTTGTAAAAGTCTTATTTAAAAATAGCAGCGCCTACTTTTAGGCACTGCTCTAGCGATATCGAAAATTATTGGCCTACATCTAAAAACACATTTGGATTGACCGAGTCACCGTAAATTGGCTTCAAGGTTTCATCATAAATTTTCTTAATTTCACCGCTTGTTCTTAGCTGCTTAATTTCAGTATTGAGCCAATTCAATAATTGGGTATTGCCCTTTTTAACTGCTGGTGCAATAAACTCTTGATCACCAATAGACTGAATACCTGCAACATAACTTGGATTCTTCGCGGCCCACGCCAAAGCATATGTACTATCTTGTGAAATTGCGTCACCACGACCGTCAGTTAAAGCTTTGAAGGCATCCGAATTTCTTTCAAACTTGAGTAAATTTACTTTCGGATAATGCTTGGTAAAGTAGGTATCCGAACTTGTGCCTTTATTGACAATTAAAGTTTTACCTTCTAATTGAGCAATGTCGGTAATCGGCTTGGCTTTAGGCGAGACAATACCAAAAGCACCTTTTAAATAAGGCTCAGCAAAATCGACAACTTGCTTACGTTCTGGCGTTACCGTAAATGTCGCAAATACCACATCGGCACGATTTGATTTTAAAAACTCCACCCGATTTGAAGCTTCAGTCACAATAAACTCAACTTTCTTTTCATCACCGAGCAAGTCTTTAGTCACGCGTTTTGCTAGAGCCACATCAAAGCCCTGATTATTACCCGCACTATCTACAAAACCAAACGGCGGATCATCAGCAAAAACAGCAACGCGTAGAACCCCATTTTTTTTGACTTGTTCTAAAGAATGGTCTTCTTGACTATTGTTTGCCTGTTCAGTTGATGGCGTTTTACTACATGCAGTTAACAACACCCCAGCAACAGCAAGACTGCTTAATATTTTTATTGAATTACGTTTAAACATTCACTTCCTCATGATTCAAATAATAAAATTTAGTATGACAAAATATTTAAGAAAGCTTTCGCTCGTTCTGTTTTCGGCTGTTCAAAAAATTCTTCTGGTGAAGCCTGTTCAATAATCTTGCCCTTATCCATAAAAATAATGCGGTCAGCAACCTTACGGGCAAAGGACATCTCATGTGTCACAATTAGCATCGTCATTCCTTCATTCGCCAATTTAAGGACTACATCAAGCACTTCTCTGACCATTTCTGGGTCAAGCGCAGCAGTAATTTCATCAAGTAAAATCACTTGAGGTTGCATGACCAGTGAACGGACAATGGCAATACGCTGTTTTTGTCCACCAGAAAGTTGTCGTGGATAATCAAGTTTTCGCTCAAACAGTCCCACTCGCTTTAACAACTCATCTGCTACTTGTTCTGCTTCGTCGCGATGGCGTTTTTGTACTTTAAGTGGCCCGAGCAAAATGTTGTCAATAACGTTCATATGCCCAAATAGCTCATAGTTCTGAAAAACCATGCCAATTTTTTGACGAGCATTAGTCCAGTCCACATCTTTACCGAGCACACCTGAACCGGTTAAACGGATTTCACCGCCCTGAATCGGTTCTAGGCCATTAATACAGCGTAATAAGGTACTTTTACCGCAGCCCGATGGACCTAAAATAACAACCACCTCTCCTTGTTCTACATCCAGATCAATGCCCTGTAAAATATGACTTTGTGCAAATGATTTCTGTAATTGTTGTATCGATAACAAAGGCATAATTACTCCCAGACCTTTTCTAAATGTGCTGCCAAACGAGATAAGGGATAGCAAATCAGAAAATACAAAATAAAAATAAAGCCATAAATCCAAAGAGAAGCGCTCGGCACGGTCAACAGCGAATTTTCAATAATTTGCTGGCCAACTTTAATGACCTCAACCACACCAATCAGGACTGCCAAAGAGCTGGTTTTCACCATTCTCGTAAATAAATTAATCGCGCCTGGTGTTACTCGTTTTAGACTTTGCGGAAAAATGACATAGACCAAAGCTTGAACATGGGTAAGTCCAAGCGCATAAGCCGAATCGCGTTGATGCTGGTCAATTGAAGTAATGGCTGCACGAACCAAATCGCCCATTTCTGCCGTACCCCATAAAACAAACACAACAACACACACCCACATTGCTGAAAACTGCCAGTTAAACCATGTCGCAAAGCCGAAATAAAACACGAACAGCAAAACTAAAATTGGAATGATTCGAATGGCTTCTAGATACAGGCGGCACAGCGCTTTAACGACTATGTTTTTAGAAGTCATAATGACGCCGAAAACTGTGCCAAAAATTGCAGAGAAAAACACCGAAATAAAAGCAATTTTTGCAGTTGCCCAGAGTCCCCACATTAAGCGTTCGAGGTGACTCGCTTGAAATAGATAATCAAGTTCCATGGCTCACCTTCCGACTTCTGTGCTCCAGATAACTGGTTAAAATAGACACGGGCAATAAAATAATCAGATAAGCCATGATGAGTAAAAACAGAGCTTCGGTGGTTTTATAATCCATGCCAATTAAGTCTTTGGTCACAAAAAGTAGCTCAACGACAGCAATCGCACTGACCACAGAACTTTCTTTAATTAGAAATAGGCAATTTGCCCCTATTGCCGGAATTGAAATAGCCAGTGCTTGAGGGAAAATGACATATCTAAAAATCTGAATGGGTTGCAGACCAATACTTTTTGCTGAGTCAATTTGCCCTTTTGCCACAGACTGTAAACCTGCTCGGAAAGCTTCAGCCATATAGCTTCCGCCTAAAAAGGTCAGTCCGATTACACCGCAAGTGAAACCATCGATTTTGATACCGAGTTTTGGCAAACCGTAATACAAAAAGAACAGTTGGATTAATAAAGGGGTATTTCGAGATAACTCAATATAGAACTGGGCAATTCTATTTAGTACCCGCACGCGATATGTGATTAAAATGCTGCAAATCAGCCCTACAACAATCGCCAAAATAATGCTGATAATTGAAATTTTCAGCGTGGTCAAAGTTGCAGAGAAAAATTGCGGCAACACACTATGGATATACTGCCAGTTCAAGGAAAATTCCAACAAATAATATTAAAACGTTATAAATATTTAGCTTTCGTCAGCCATTAAATATTTGTGTAACGAGTTTATTTTTTTCCCAATTGGTCTAAAACTATTTTTATTAGATAAGCTTTTCTATAAGTTTGATAAATTCGATCTGGCAATCGAAAAGTGTTAAATCAGTTGAAGACAACCGCTTAAAACATATTCACTAAAACAAAGATGAATAATAAAATCAATAAAAAATCGGACACCAATGCCCGATTTTTATTAAATGATTTTCAATTTATTGCTTATTTTCTAAGTACATCACCAATACTTGGGTCTTTATCAAAAACCGATTTAGCATATGGGCAAAGCGGAATTACTTTTACGTCTTTTTCACGAACAAAAGCTACCAAAGCATCAAGTAATTGGCGACCTACACCTTGTCCACGATAATTTTCGTTTACATCTGTGGCATCAATAATTAGCATGCTTTCGCCTGCCCATGTATAAGTCATTTCACCTGCAACGGTTTCACCATCAAGTAAGCTAAAGCTGCCGTGTTTTGTATCATCTTTTTGTTGAATATTCACAATGAATTCCTCGTATTATGACTCATATTTATTTAGAAATGACTTTGTATAATCTTTATCTATAAGAACAAATTTAACTGTAAAAAAATAGCCTATTTTTAGCAGTGAGTCTGTATGCTTTTTAAATACAATCTTCAATTTACTTAATGAAACTCTTGTACCAAGCTATTAATATGCGCCACCGCAGCAGTTCGGTTTTCAACACAAAGTTTTTCAAAAACATGCTCTAAATGTTTGTTCACCGTCCGTGGACTCAGCTCCAAAATTTCTGCAATATCTTTATTGGTTTTCCCCAGCAACAACCAGTGCATGACTTCTGCCTCACGTTGAGTCAACTGTGGGCAATATTTCAAAATATCAGCCATTTCCAAAGCTGGTGTAGAAGTTTTTATCTGGATAAGATAATTTTTAGCCACACTTGGCTCGGTCTCCCACGGCGTGAGCAATAAAAGCTGTAATTGCTGAGATGGTGTCGAATAAGAACAGCTGGTTAATTTTTTGGGATCTTTTTCTTGCTCTAAGTCTGAAAACCAAGCTTTTAAGCCTGCCTCAAAACCCTCTAATTCAGGTAAATATTGATTCAGTAAATCGCTGGCTTTTTGAGTTTTCCAAACAATTTTACCGTGAACATCTAGCGCGAGAATGGCTGTTTCCGTTGCATCAATCACCTGTTTTTGTTGTTGCAATAGTTTGGCATGTGCCAAATGTGTTTTTACCCTTGCTAATACTTCTTCAATATTTAGAGGCTTGGTTACATAGTCCACCCCACCGACCTGAAAACCACGCACAATATGTTCTGTTTCCGACAAACCTGTCATAAAAATAACTGGAATAAACTGCGTAATTGGACTTGCTTTAAGCTGTATGCAACTTTCAAAACCGTCCATATGTGGCATATTGCCATCGAGCAAAATCATATCTGGTAAGCATCGATGAGCTATTTCAATTGCACTTAACCCATCAGTTGTGACAAGCACGCGATAACCTGCCTGATCCAGACTTTCATGTAGCAAGCCTAAATTTTCCGGCACATCATCCACAATCAGAATAACAGCCTGCTCGTTTGGCGAAGCTTGCTGAAAAGAAACATGTTGCGTACTCATTGCTTATCCTGAATCAATCGTTGCGCGTGTTTTAAATCAAACTTTTGAATAGCCTGTTCAAGCTGTTCCCATAATTCGTTATGATCTGGAAAATTTTGACGGCATTGCATTAAAGTCTGTTGAATTCCTCGAATATAGCCCTGCCCAATTAAATCATTTAATTGTTGCAAGCTTTGCGGTAAATCAAGCAGATCATTATTTTCCGGTTGTGTAATTAATGTATGAACAGTGGCTTGCTCCTGCTTAAACACCTTTACATCAAGTGCTTGAACTTCATCATTTTCAAGGTTTGCATCTGATTTAGAATCAATCCACACCAAGCCTAACTTGTCTCCAATTTTACTCAGCAACAAATTAAGATCGATTGGTTTTAGCATAAAGTCTTCACTTAAGACCGCATCTTGTGGATTGACTTCGCGCTCGCCTGCATTGGCGGAAATAATTAAGATCGGCACATTGGTAATATTATTCTGACGTAATAATCGTGCTGTTTCCCACCCGCCCATCAAAGGCATATTTAAATCCATCAAAATCAGATTAGGTTGGAAAATAGGTACTCGTCTTAAACAGTCAATGCCTGACTCGGCTTCTTCAATTATAAACCCTAATGGTTTTAGAAAATTAGCAACCAAACCTCGGTCCACCGCTTCATTATCGACAACTAAAATTCGTTTTCGCTCGCCTTGATAGCCTGTAATCTGGTTGGAGTAAACATTAGAAATTGGATGAACCACTTCTTTTGAAGGTAAATAAAACTTAATCTTAAACTGAGAACCCTGATTGAGCTGACTAGCCACCGATAACTGCCCGCCGAGTAAATCAACTAATAATTTTACAATTGGTAGTCCGAGTCCTGTTCCGGTAAATCCGCCTTGCACGACATTGCTGCCCCGTTCAAACGGGTTAAAAATTCGTTCTAAATCTGCCTCGGCAATGCCGCAGCCCGTATCTCTAATTTCAAAATAAGCTGTTTGGAAACGGTACTCAACTTTCAAAGTAATTGTGCCGCTCGTCGTAAATTTTAAAGCATTGCCCAGCAAATTGATGAGCACTTGTTCTAAGCGTTTTTTATCGGTACGGACATAGTGCGGTAGGTTCTCTCCAATTTCATAAACAAACTGCAAATTCTTCTGTTCAAACTGTGGCTGAAACATTTGAATAATCTGTTCTATAAAATTAGGGAAATGAACATCCACCACATTTAAAGAAATTTTGCCTGTTTCAATGCGTGCTAAATCTAGTAAACCGTCAATCAGTGAAGTTAAATGCTGCCCACTACGGCTAATCACCCCGAGCGCCATTTTGCCTTGTTCTGAAAGCTGCTCTTGTTTTTGAAGTAATTGGCTATAGCCTAAAATACTATTTAGGGGTGTCCTTAGTTCGTGGCTAATACCAATGACATAACGGCTTTTGGCATCATTGGCCCGTTCTGCTGCTATTCTGGCATCTTGTAAGTCTTTTGAAGTGACTTCATGGGCAGCAATTTCATCAATCAATAATGCTGTTTGTTGATGCGTTTCGATTTCGGCATTACGGCGGCTTTCATCGTTTAACACGAGCCACCATGCAGCAACGCTCATCAATAAAAATAAAATCGTGTAAATTTTGACAAATAGCGTAAATAACTGTGGAACGGCTGCCGCATTAATGGTTTCTAAATAAGTTTTTTCTTGGATATAAACCAGACTTAAACTTACTGCCAGAACAATAGATAACCCCAGAGTCAGTAGTAAATACAAACTGACCCTGCTATTTAAACGGCTAGCCCAACGTTCTGGTAAATAGTGCCAAATGGCTTTTTTGAGTTGTACCGACCAACGTGCATCGGGTTTACATAAATCGTGACAGCGTGCTTCAAGTGAACAGCATAGAGAGCAAATCGTACCGTTATAGGCTGGGCCCCCCGCCATATCGGCAAGCTCATAGTCCCTTTCACATACCACGCAGTTAGCAACCGAAGTTGCCTGAATTTTTTCAGGCTGACGTGCAATGTAATATTTGCCTTTGGTTAGGTAAGCAATAACAGGAACGCATAGCACCGCACTCCCCAAAGCAATAAAACTCGCCAAGCCTTTCGCCATGTGTCCGAAAAAGCCCACGTAACTCAACATCGATAACACTGAAGCGATGAGTAACGCGCCTACACCTACGGGGTTGATGTCATATAAATAAGCACGGCGAAATTCAATTCCTTTCGGGCTTAGACCTAAAGGCTTACAGATAATTAAATCGGCGACAACGGCACCAATCCATGCCAAAGCGATATTGCTATATAGTCCCAAAATGCGTTCAACCGCATGGCTAATGCCCATTTCCATCAAAACAATGGCAATAAACACGTTAAAAAGAAGCCAGACAATTCGTCCCGGATGACTATGAGTTAAACGGGCAAAAAAGTTAGACCATGCCAATGAACCAGCGTAGGCATTGGTCATATTAATTTTAATTTGCGCCAAGCAAACCAGTGCTAGAGTCAATATTAACGCTAGCTGAGGATTTGGAATAAATTGTTGATAGGCAACCCAATACAGATAAGTCGGATTGTCTAGTTCAGATACAGGAATAAATAGCTGAAAAGCTAAAACCATCAGCAGCATGCCCATCAATACTTTTAGAAATCCAAAAATAATCCAAGATGGGCCACCTAAAAAAACGGCAAAACGCCATGCGGTTCTGTTCTTTTCTTTCTGCGGTAAGAAACGTAAATAGTCGGCCTGCTCACCAATTTGGATCACAAATGAAAAAATAAGAGTGCACGCCGCACCAAAGTAATACAGGTTAAAATCGGTTGAGTTTGAAACCGCCCCAACAAAATGCAAGCTGCTACTTAAAATTTGTGGCTGCTTCCAAAGTACAAAAAGCCACGGTAATAACAGCAATAAGAGCCAGATTGGCTGAGTGACTGCCTGAACTTTATTAATAAAACCAATGCCTTTAACCACTAAAGGCAAAATCACTAAGGCAGAAATTAAGTAACCAATAACTTGTGGGATACCTAAAGCAAGCTCAAGTGCCATCGCCATAATGGCGGCTTCAAACGCAAGTAAAATAAAGGTAAAGCTGGCATAAATGAGAGATGTAATGGTCGAGCCAATGTAGCCAAAACCTGCACCACGAGTAAGCAAATCGACGTCTACATTATATTTTGCAGCGTAGTAACTAATCGGCCAACTGGTTAAGAATATGATGGTACATACGACAATTGCTGCCCATAACGCATTGCTAAAGCCATATTGCCAAAGCATGGTCGCCCCAATGGCTTCCATCGCTAAAAAGCTAACGGTCGAGATTGCGGTATTGGTAACAGTCCAAGGTGACCATTTTCTTACTGAGGTAGGTGCATAGCGGAGCGCATAATCTTCGATACTTTCATCTGCTACCCAAATATTATATTCACGGCGTGTTTTGATCACACGTTGTGGCGCTTGTTGGGGGCGTGAAGAATCTGGCATAACACTCATGTTTGGCATATGGCTGCATTAAACCCAGCAATCCTTATGCCAAAAGTCATTTATCATGGCGATTTTTTCTAATACGCACATATACGCAAAATAACGTATTTTCAATTTTTCCCAAAAATCACACACTCAAAACCATCAAAAAGCAATGATCAATATTTGTGTTGATTGACCGAAAATGATTGGGAGATTGATGTTATGAGTGTATCTGAACATCCAAATCTGGACACTGTGCAAGGTACAGATTCACAAAAAGCAGTGAATGAAACCTTAGAAGATTATACTTTACGTTATGCTCCACACAGCTTTCGGCGCTGGAGTCCCAAAGTTGTCGCTATTACTGCACTTGGTGGTATTGCCTATCTTGCTGACTTTTCTATTGGCGCCAGTATTGGTATGTCTTATGGAACAACCAATGCTGTTTTCTCCATTTTATTTGCAGCGATTATTATCTTCTTAACCGGCATTCCTTTAGCCTACTACGCAGCGCGCTATAACATCGACCTTGACTTGATTACCCGCGGTGCAGGTTTTGGTTATATCGGTTCGGTCCTGACCAGTATCATTTTCGCCAGTTTCACCTTTATTTTCTTTGCCCTTGAAGGTTCAATCATGGCGCAAGGGTTATTGCTCGGTTTAGGCATTCCGCTTTGGGCAGGTTATCTCATCTCAACTGTTATGGTCATTCCACTCGTCATTTACGGCATGAAAGCTTTAAGTAAATTACAAGTCTGGACTACCCCACTTTGGCTCGTTCTAATGATTGGTCCTGTGGCCTATCTGATTTACCAAGAACCTACCTTAGTTAGCCAGTTTGCAACGTTTACAGGTCATGAAGGTTTTGCACCTGTAGATATGGCAGCGATCATGCTTGGTGCGGGTATATGCTTATCCCTAATCATGCAAATCGGTGAGCAAATTGACTACCTACGCTTCATGCCTGCAAAAACAAAAGAAAATAGTAAAGCATGGTGGGCTGCAGTTATTTCAGCAGGTCCGGGCTGGGTGATTTTAGGGGCGATTAAACAAATTATTGGGGCATTTTTAGGTTTCTATTTACTCACTAAAATACCGGGCGTAAACAGCACTGAACCTGTTCAACAGTTTAATGCGGCGTTTCATGACATGCTTCCGGGCTGGGCGGCTTTAACACTTGCGGTTATTTTGGTGGTTATTTCTCAAATTAAAATTAATGTGACCAATGCTTACTCTGGTTCCCTTGCATGGACAAGTGCCTATACTCGTATTAGCAAACATTATCCGGGACGTATTGTCTTTGTGATCGTAAACTTGGCAATTGCACTTGCCTTAATGGAAGGCAACATGTTTGCGGTACTAGGTAAAATCTTAGGGTTCTATTCAAACTTTGCGATTGCCTGGGTTGTGGTGGTTGCAACAGATATTTCGATCAACAAATATGTTTTAAAACTTTCACCAAAAGAACCGGAATACCGCCGTGACATGCTCTACAACGTAAATCCTGTTGGTATGGTTGCGTTCCTTGTATCAGCAGGCTTATCAATTGCAGCATTCTTCGGCTTACTGGGTAGTTTCCTAGCGCCTTACTCTCCAATTATTGCGCTTTTACTTGCCTTTGTATTAACACCAATCATGGGCCTACTAACCAAAGGAAAATACTACATCAAGTCACACGATGACGGCGTTAAAGAACCACGTTACGATGCTGAAGGTACACCAGTAGCAACTGTTTATCACTGCCGCGTATGTGAGCAAGGCTATGAGCGTCCAGATATTATGTTCTCTCACAAACATAACGGTACAATTTGTTCTTTGTGTAAAACACTCGATGCTTAACTCCCTTACCAATTAAAAAAAGAAGCTTTAAAGCTTCTTTTTTTATATCTGATGATTCTTAGCCAATCGGAAATAAACGTTCAGGCACTACATCTTTCATCACAATGGTTGAGATGAGCCTTTGCACACTTGGAATAGCAGATAATTTTTCATCGTACAAACGCTGAAAAGCCGGCAAATCTTTAGCGACCACATGTAGCAAATAATCTGGTTCACCAAATAAGCGTTGGGCCTGAATAATTTGCGGGATATCAATTACGGCATTTTCAAACTTCTCTACTGCCTGTTTATCACCTTCTTTAAGCGTAATAAAAACAATCGCTGAAAACTCAAAACCGACTAAGTTTGGGTCGAGTTCTGCCCGATAGCCTTTGATAGCTCCCGACTCTTCTAAAGCCTTCACTCGTCTGTGACAAGGTGAAATGCTCAAACCAACTTTTTCTGCCAATTCAGTGATAGATAATCGGCCATTTAATTGCAATTCAGCAAGAATCTTTTTATCTGTGCGATCCATTTAGAAAAATTTACCCCAAATGTATGTGATATGAGCAAACATTTAAAAGCACATTCTAAATACATGAGCATATTATTTTCAACAAGCTCGAATAAATAGGGATTTTTTCTAAACCACGGGCGAAACCTTTGGAAAATAGTTTGCCGAGATAAGTATATGGCTTTTAATATTTTTATTGCATTTTGGAGTGTCTCTATTCTTTTTATTATTACACCAGGGGCAGACTGGGCCTATGCCATTTCGGCAGGTATTAAGGGTAAAGTCGTCGTACCCGCTGTTGCAGGTATGCTATTTGGGCACTTTATTACGATTTTATTGGTAGCGGCTGGTGTTGGTCTGCTTGTAGCAAATAACCCAACTGCTTTGATGATTCTTACTGTGGCGGGTTCTGCTTATTTGTTATGGATGGGAATAAACTTATTACTTACCCCTCCTACTCCAAATCAGTCTGGTTCTGAAAAGGCTCAGTCATGGTTGAGCTGGGCAACTAAAGGTGTTTATGTGAGTGGCTTAAACCCGAAAGTTTTTTTACTCTTTTTAGCCTTGCTTCCTCAATTCATTGACACCACTGCTTCATGGTCAGTGACAACTCAAATTCTTGCCTTTGGTGTTGTCCACATGATTAGCTGCGCCATTATTTACTTAATGGTGGGTTATGGTTCAGAGGCCATTTTGAAAACCAGACCGCAGGCAGCACAGTTAGTCGGCCGTTTTTCAGGTGGTTTGATGGTCGTTATCGCTACATGTTTATTGATTGGGCAAATTTAAAAAGATATTCAGCAAAAAGTTACTGGCCTCCATTTCAGGTCAGTAACATGAATAATAAAATATAAGAAAAATTTATCTCATACGTTTGAGGTTATAAGTCACTACTCCCCAAATCACCAGTTCTTGCCCCTCTTCAATATAAATATTTTGATAATCAGGATTTTCTGCTTTTAGCCACACTTTAGGAGGTTGAAATTGGGTATCAATCATTAAGCGCTTAACAGTGAAATCATTGTCGATAAGTGCAATCACAATATCGCCCGATTTAGCAGGAATACTACGGTCCACAATAAGCGGATCATCAATATCAATTCCGGCATCTAACATGGACAACGAATTGGCTTTGACAATAAAGGTGGCATTTTCATTTCTAATTAAGTACTCATTTAAGTCGAGTGCTTGTTCAATATCATCTTGTGCTGGCGATGGAAAACCCGCAGCCACGCGTTCTGTCGCCAAAGGGATATGGTAAATTTTATCGTTGTTCGGATGCACCTGCTGTATTTTTAGTTTTGAGGTGAAATCTGTCTGGTTATCGGTTTTGACATTATTCAGTAACCAATTTTTGATAAAGTTGACTTGAGACTCAGGAACACGAATCACTTTGGTGGGTTCATTGAACTGTGCTTTACGGCCGGCGTTTTCCCGTGCACCGCCATGCTCGAATTCTTTCTTCTTTGGCATATCGCCTCCATTTCACCGTTCAAATCCTACACAAACAATGTAACTTGAAAAAGTTACATTTTCAAGTTGACGAAATATTTTTTTTGCATAACAATAAATTTCATGATCAGATTTTAATCCATTTTGCTTTTAACAGGGATGTTAAAACAAAAATGGTAATTTGAAGAGAATCAAAACCTATTGTGAAATAGTCCTTATTACTGACTGTTTTGATTTTTATCAATGAAATTCTGAACACTTAAATATGAGTTAGATTCAGTTTTTGGTATGGAGACATGCGAAATGAAAAATCAACGTGATGCAGTTTTAGGTTATGCGAATGAACAACATGCCTACTATATCCGTCTTATTGAAAATGATGCGGTATTAGGCGAAAGCTATGGAATTTTCTGTGAAAATCCGGAAAGTGAAGCAGCCGAAAGTATTATGACGACATTATTTTTAAAGAAATCTTTTTGGATAAACGGCTCAGAATTTACAGATATTGTAAAAGGCCTACACCCTCTTACTCATTCATAAGTTTAAAAATAATAAAAAATAAAGGAGGCCTAATGCCTCCTTTATTCTCAAAAACTGGTTGCTTAAGACGTAAAGCGTCCATAAGCATCGCGTTTTTGATTACGAGAGTTTTGTCCACGGCCATCTGAACGACCACGGCGATCATCGTCGTCATCGTCATCATAACGGCTACGGCCACGACCTCGGCCACCTGAACGGCCACGATCATCATCTTCATCGTCGTCATCACGGCTGCGACCACGGCCTCGGCCACCTGAACGGCCACGATCATCATCTTCGTCATCGTCATAACGGCTGCGACCACGACCTCGGCCACTTGAACGACCGCGATCATCATCTTCGTCATCATCGTCACGACGACTGCGACCACGACCTCGGCCACCTGAACGGCCACGATCATCATCTTCGTCATCGTCATAACGGCTGCGACCACGACCTCGGCCACTTGAACGACCGCGATCATCATCTTCATCATCATCGTCACGACGGCTGCGACCACGACCTCGGCCACCTGAACGGCCACGTTCATCATCTTCATCGTCGTCATCATAACGGCTGCGACCACGACCTCGGCCACTTGAACGACCGCGATCATCATCTTCGTCATCATCGTCACGACGACTGCGACCACGGCCTCGGCCACCTGAACGGCCACGATCATCGTCTTCATCGTCGTCATCATAACGGCTGCGACCACGACCTCGGCCACTTGAACGACCGCGATCATCATCTTCATCGTCATCATCATAACGGCTACGACCACGGCCTCGGCCACTTGAGCGACCGCGATCATCATCTTCGTCATCGTCATCACGACTGCGACCACGGCCTCGGCCACTCGAACGACCGCCGCGATCATCATCTTCGTCGTCATCGTAACGACTGCGGCTACGGCCTCGGCCACCTGAACGACCGCGATCATCATCTTCGTCATCGTCATAACGGCTGCGACCGCGACCATTGCGATCATCATTCTTATGACTTAAAGCACCAGCTTCACGAGCCTCTTCCGAGGTAAATTCATGTGCATTACCACTAGCGTGTGCAGCTCGACCAGCTTCACGAGCTTCTTCTGAAGTAAATTCATGTGCATTACCACTTGCATGCGCAGCACGCCCACCTTTACTGGCTATTTCTCTTACTCTTTCAGGATCCATACTTGCAAATCCACGATTTGAAGTACCTGAACTATTGTTATCGTGATCTTCATATCTAGTATTAGCCATAGTTATATCTTCCTATATTTAAATTATAGTAGCTACCGCTTTTGTTGAACGGATAAATTTAAGATAAGAGATTTAAAATATTTTTATACCTATGCTATGTTTCAACCTTTTTAAATGTATATAAATTAAAATACGTAAAAAACTCTAAGATGATTATTTAAATAAAGATTTTATCAATTAAAATATTTATAAAATATTCTATAGTTTTACTTTTTAAATACTGGCCATACTTATTATTACTCAATCCTACATAATAATATATTTTTACAAATGCCTTTAAAAGATCAATGTGAATAACATAAACTTTCACAATGTACAAATCAATAATAAACAAAAACATCTTAACAATTGAAGAAACAAATAAAAAATACAATTAAAATTATTTAAAAACAACAACATAATCAATTACTTTTTCAGAAAAAATTTACTTGAGTGAGCAAAATCAAGATTTAAAATTAAAATATAATATTTATGAGAGATGAATCATGCAATTACCTCAAACTCAGTCATCGCTACAATACATTCATATTTCTGTACCTGAAATTTTACTTAGTAATATACAAATTAAAAATATTTGGCAAGATTATAACCAAGAATGGAGCTATAGATTAGATCCACCTCATGCAAGCCATCCTTTCCAAAGAGATTTACATATTATTAAATCAAAAAACATTGAGAAAGAAGATATAAAAGAACCATTTGATAATTTAGTAGCTAAAAATAAACCAGAATTAAAATCTATAGTAGAAGCAGAAACCGTAATAAAAGAAATTTTAGATTTATCGGATTATATACCTATAGAAAATTGGTTAGAGGATACAGGTAATCGATCAATTATTGAGAGCATGATTGATAAAAACAAGGTTAAATTATTGGATATTATTTAATAAAAATTTAGATGTTATATTTTTTTACATCCTTATATATAAAATAACAAAGACAACTTTTTAAAAAAGACTATTTACTTATATTCACGTGCATATTAATCACTATAAAGGGACTGAAATTTAAATAGAGGTAGTCTAGACATGGAAAATACAACAAATGAGTATCCAACAGCAGTTCCAGCACAAGTTCAACCTCATCAGCCAGGCGAACAGGAGAAGATGCATCCTGAACCAGAAATCATTAAAGCATCTCATAAAGGTAGTGAGAAACTAAAAGGCAAAGTTGCCGTCATTAGCGGTGGCGATAGCGGTATTGGCCGTTCGGTTGCCGTATTGTTTGCCCGTGAAGGCGCCGATATTGCGGTACTGTATCTTGAAGAGGATCAAGATGCTGAAATCACCAAACAACTTGTTGAAAAGGAAGGACAGCACTGTCTTCTATTAAAAGGTGATATTTCCGATGCAGACCTTGCAAAACAAAATATTGATAAGGTTTTACAGCATTTTGGAAAAATTAATATTTTAGTAAATAATGCTGGAGTTCAATATCAGCAAAAAGAAATTGAAAGTATCAGTAATGAACAATTAGAAAAAACATTTAAAACAAATATTTTTGCCATGTTTTATTTAACCAAAGAAGCGATTCCTTATATGGAAGAAGGTGATAGTATTATAAACACCACCAGCATTACCAGTTATCAAGGTCATGATGAGCTCATCGATTATGCGAGTACTAAAGGTGCGATTACCTCTTTTACTCGTAGCTTGTCGAACAACTTAATGAAACAGAAAAAAGGTATTCGCGTAAATGGTGTGGCACCAGGGCCAATTTGGACTCCTCTCATTCCAAGCAGTTTCGATGCAGAAACGGTTGAGAAATTTGGTAAAGATACCCCAATGGGTCGCATGGGTCAGCCAAGTGAAGTCGCCCCTGCTTACCTTTTTCTTGCCTCAGATGATGCAAGTTATATTACGGGTCAGGTAATTCATGTAAATGGCGGTCAAATTGTTAATGGCTAAGCGCTAACGTCATTTAGAAAAAGCCCTGAAAGCTTCAACTTTCAGGGCTTTTTTATTTAAGCCGGTACGTGTGCGGCTATTTGTTCTCGTGACCAAACACGATGAGCTTTAATCAGATTTTTAAATTTTTCTGCAATATGCTGGAACTCATCCTCAACCAAAGTTCCTTCATCTGCAACTAAACCGAGTGGTTCAAGCAAATCAGATTTATTGCCTAAAAATGCAATTGGTTTTAAATGCTTATAAGCTTCTAGTACATAATGGCGCGCTACACCATCTTGCATCACTGCATTTAAATTATCGCCATCTGGAACAATTACAGCATCATAAGCAATTGAAGGTTCAGCCATTTGCATACCATCAGCTACAATAATATTGTCTTTATGGTCTTTTACTGGAGCCAAGCTCGGCGCTAGTAAATGAACAACTACACCTTCTTTAATTGCCCAATTTTTAATTGCTTCAAGTGTATCTGACTTCACAAGATTATGAATAAGCACAGCGACTTTTCTACCTTGAATGTCTTCAGGAGGGAAAGCTAAAAAAGACAACTTGGCAGATTTTTCAATTGCTGTTTTCTTATAATCTAAGGTTAAATCCGGCACTTCAATACCTAAATTCGCACCGACTTGACGTGCCAGATCGAGGTCGATATTTGCCAAAATTTGTTGAACTTGGCGCTCACGAATATGTTTTCTTTGAACTTTACTTAACTCAAAAGTATAGGCATCGACCACATGTTTTTGCTCATGCGGCGCAAGGCTTTTGTAATAAAGTCGAGGCTGTGAGAAATAATCAGAGAATGTCTCACTTCTTTGACGAAGTTTATGTCCACTAATTTTTTCAGGATAACTTTCAAAACCACCATTTGATGCTGCTGGCGGTGTCTCAACTGGCCAATTTCCATCGATCGAGTTTGGTTGATATGAAGCTTGACCTTTATGAATGGTATGTTGATGAATGCCATCACGTTGATTGTTATGGAATGGACACACAGGTTTATTAATCGGAATTTGGTGGAAGTTTGGTCCACCTAAACGGCTTAACTGGGTATCTGTATATGAAAATAGACGTGCTTGTAAAAGTGGGTCATCTGTAAAATCAATACCAGGCACTACATGACCCGGACAGAAAGCCACCTGCTCTGTTTCAGCAAAGAAGTTATCTACATTTCTGTTTAAAACAAATCGACCAATTGGCGTAACAGGGACTAATTCTTCAGGAATAATTTTTGTTGGATCAAGTAAATCGAAGTCAAAGTTCATTTCATCTTCTTCTTCGACAATCTGCACGCCGAGTTCCCATTCTGGATAAAAGCCTTGCTCAATCGCTTCATAAAGATCACGACGGTGGAAATCTGGGTCTTTACCAGCAAGTTTTTGAGCTTCGTCCCATACGAGCGCACTTAAACCTTGTTTTGGTGTCCAGTGAAATTTCACAAAGTGTGATTTACCTTCGGCATTAATTAGACGGAAGGTATGCACACCAAACCCTTGAATTGAACGTAAATTACGTGGAATCGCACGGTCTGACATTGCCCAAATTACCGCATGTGCAGATTCAGGTACTAAAGACACAAAATCCCAGAAAGTATCATGTGCAGTTGCACCAGTCGGGATTTCTGTATCTGGTTCAGGTTTTACTGCATGGACAAAGTCCGGAAACTTAATACCGTCTTGCACAAAAAAGACTGGGGCGTTATTACCAACTAAGTCGAAATTACCTTCTTGCGTATAAAACTTAATTGCAAAACCGCGAATATCACGGACAGTGTCAGCTGAACCACGCGGACCTTGCACCGTTGAAAAGCGTACAAAAATTGGAGTTTGAATGGTTGGGTCTGTTAAGAACCCAGCTTTGGTCAAACGTTCATTTCCTTCATAAGCCTGAAAATAACCATGCGCCCCTACACCACGAGCATGCACAATACGCTCAGGTATACGCTCATGGTCAAAGTGGGTGATTTTTTCTCTTAAGATAAAATCTTCCAACAAGGTCGAACCACGAATACCCGCTCTTAAGCTATTTTGGTTATCAGCTATTTTAACACCTTGATTTGTGGTTAATGCCTCATTGGTTGCATCATCTCTTACTGTGTCTAACTGTTCAGTTTTCTGGGTAGTATTGGCTTTATTTGCTGCATCGGCGCCAGCCATTTCACTTGTTTTATTAGTTAATTTAGTTTTGTCGTTCATGTCCATTACCTATGTTTTGAAAGTTAAACTTGGGTTGAAGTTGAAAACGTTTATCAAACTAGTTTTTAAACGTCCCTAAATAAGGAAAAAGAAGTTCTACGTATTTACGAGTACTCCAAAGACCAATACTTTTATGATGAGAATCAGGGGCTAGAAACGGAGTAAGTTTGCATATTTTTATTGCAAGATCGCTTGATTGCAGCACGCGCTCTTGCAGTGCATCAAGCTCGCCATCAGAGATATAGCTAAACAGATAATCTTGAATACGCTGGCTATTCTTTAGTTCTCTACTGTATGCCAAGAAGTTAGAAGAATGATCACTACCAGCGATCCAGTCATGAATAATTTGACGCTCTACAGGGTTAAATACCCCAAACATTTTTCCATTTTCTTCATTAATCATCCGCCAGAACACACTCTGTTCAGGGTCGGTATTAAATTTAATCCATTTCTGTTCAGTTAAATGATTGATCAATCCTGCAATATCATCGGGGTTTGATAACCATTGATTAATAGTTTTGCAGCCAAACTGTCTGGTTTCGTTATGAATTAACTGACCGACAAGTGCTTTTCTTTTCAAAATTTTATGAACAAAGTCTTCAAGACTTAAATTCTTTATAATATTTGAAGAAGATTCACCACGGTTATTCAAGGCAAAACCTTGTTTTAACTTGGTAAAGAAGAGCTCTTTATCCCTATATTTATTGTAAATATCTTCAATAACCTTAATCGCTTTATAAGCATGGCCATTGTCAATATTGTCGATAGTAATGTGTAAATTAAAGTATTTAGAATCGATACCTAATTCAGCAAGCTCATAATTTGAAATTAAAAGATGCAGAGGAAGCTGCTCATAACCTAAGTTAAAACCAACAATTTCTGGAATAAACTCAGGCGGTGCATACCCTAGTGAAAGCTGTACTACGGCTTGATGGTAATAATCATCTTCTAAAAGCAGGTCGAAACTGTCGAGTCCAAGACTGCGTAAAAGATCATCATAGATACACACATGATTCGCTTTCGGTTCACCTAATCCAAGCTCTTCCAGATAAGTAATAATAAGTTCATGAAAGACAGGATCATTCCAGTAATGTACAGAGCTATATAGCCAAGCACCATCTACTTTTTTGGTCGGAGAAACCCTTATTAAAAACTCAAACGCCTGAGCAACATTTTGAAAATACTCTCTACCATGACCATCTTGTCTACGATTTAAATATGCCTGAAATTCCTGACAATTTTTTTTATTATCGTTTTCACACCATTCTTTAATCGAATCGATACTTGAAGGAAAATCTATTTCCGTCATCTCTAGTTTATCTATTTCTTTAATAAGAAAATCTCTTGCCTTTTTCTCTTTCTCAAAACTTGAAACATCAGGGTCAAGAAAAAAAACAAACAATTCATAATAATTTTGTTGATTATCTTGTAATAAGTCTAATAATCTTTTTTTCACTACAACAGGCATTTTCATTCTCCGTTTGTGAGATATCAATTACCATACGTCACCCTAACTATAATCAAGTTTCAACTTTGTTATTTTGCGTTATTAAAAATTAAGATCAAACCTGAAAATTAAAATATTTCAACAACATAGTTACTAACGCAAAATTACATTTAAACTTTTAGAATTATTTAAGCTGCTGTTTTTATATAAAATTTGCAAAACTTAATCTAAACTTACATTAGTTTCACTATCAAAATTATAAACATTAAAAAAATAACAAAGCAAATAGTTATATATTTTTATAACATTTTAAAAACAATTTAAGGGAGAATTAAAATGTTTAATTCATGTTGTAAATTATTAGCTAAGGAAAAAATTAAAATTGCTTTTTTTGAAAGTGCTTCTGCCGGCTATCTGGCTTACCGCTTCTCTTTGAACCCTTATTCGGGGGATATATTGATTGGAAGCCTTGTGAGTTATGATCTTCGTGTCAAAGAAAATACTCTACATATTTCAGAAGAACTTATTGAAAAATATACAGCAGAATCAATGCAAGTAACTGTTGAAATGATTAATAAAGGAAAAGAGCTTTTACATGCAGATATGTATGTTGCATGTACGGGTCTACTCAAAAAAGGGGGTTCCGAAACACAAGAAAAACCAGTAGGAACGTTCTTTTATTCAATATATTATCAAAATAATTTTTATAATTTTAGGCGTGTATTAAAAGGACCAGCTTTTTTAAAGCTTAGAAAGTTGACTTACTACATTACTCAAGATATAAAATTTATTATATTAGATAAAAAAACACCTTAACCTATATAAAATATAACAAATATACATTTAGACATATTTATTATCTTTTTTAAATATTGTGTACTGAAATGTAATTTATTAAACATTCATATTAATAATGTTTATTCTAAAAAATTACTTATATTAAAAATCAGCAATTTATTCAAATTTTAAATTTACAGTTAAATATAGCGTAACACCCCTACCCTACACATTTAAAATCTACATGTTTTAATAAACCTATCTGAAGCTCTCAGATAAAACACATCGTCATAATTGATATGAGGTATTAAAAAATGAGCACTACTAATAATCAAGCAAATCAACGTAATAATCAGCAGCAACAACAACAGCAAAATGACAACCGTAATCAACAGCAACACGGTAACCAACAGCAAAACGATCAACAGCAACAAAATAGTCAGCAGCAACAGCAAAATGATAACCGCGGCCAACAACAAGGATCTAACCAAAAAGATTCTGGCCAACAAAACTCAAATAACAACCAACAACGCTAATCGTTTTTAGTTGTTCTTTGATGCGGTCAATCATTTAGGAAGGTGAAAGCACCTTCCTAAATCAAAATATAAACATAAAATTTAATAAAATATGAGGGAATTCTGATGACAGATCAAAATACAGATCATGCTCAACTGGTAGCTGGCGATCATAACTATTCTGACTCTCGCTGGCGTGAAAGCTATCTTACTCGTCCTTATTATCAAGAAGCGCAATTAACTACACCAGATCTAGATTATGATCGTGATTTTTCTGCAGCTTATGAACTTGGTCATCGGGCTCGTTCTGAATCTAAAGAAGGAACTCAGTTTGAAGATATGGAAGGTAGCTTAAAGCAAAAATGGGAAGAGCTAAAAGCCGAGTCCCGCCTTAAATGGGAACACGCTAAACAAGCGATTAAAGATGCATGGGATGATATGTAACATTCTCAAGTGGTCCAAAGCTGTAAGCTTATTTCCTATTGGCCCTGGGAAATAGGCTTTTTTATTGTTTTAAAAATATGGTGGCATATTAAAATTATGATTAAGGTACTGATTTGCTAAATTTGGATCATCAAAAACTTCTTTCTTAAATTGTACGCTCACGGTTGTAGTGAGTACATGGGTCGGCTTAATAGTCACCTCCACTACATATTTATTTTGCTCGTGCTTAGCTTTTACGCCATAAATTTCAGAATCATTAATGCAAGTTCCATCTGTAAAATATACAAACATACGTACTACCTTAAATATCACTAAACATAAAGGTCCTATCAAACATAAAGCCTGACTCAGTTAATCTGGTCAGGCTTTCCTCAAAATCAACTTTGATTTTTTTTAAAATATTCAATTATTTCTTCCCCATTATTTACAGGCTTTTTCTGCGAGGGGTAAGTTTCTTCGTAGGCATAGGCGGGTAAAGTAATTTTAGCTCGAATTGGGGGTAATTTCTCTTGGCCCCCTGTAGTAATTCGCTCAATAAAACCAGCAAGCCAAAGTACAAATTCTTGAGTATTCTTACTTTTAGGAATAAGACTTAAATCCAATTTAATTTTTGACTCTTGCAAGGGCTTAATAAGTATTTCGGCAAAATCAATATAATTATATAAAAGCTTTAACTTTGTCCCCTTTATTTCTTGTCTGAGTTCGATCATCAAGTTGTTAAGATCTTCCATTGGATCATCTGTAAAACCTTTTTTTTCTTTAACATTTTGATATATTTTCTCAGCTATTTTTAAATATTGGGGCATATCCTTACCTTTATAGTTCATTATTACTAAAATGAATTTTGGATGAATATAAGTAAGCTATTGTGTTTGTTTTATTAACTTTTTGAAAAGATATATTCATTTTACAACAATTCAGTAACACTAAAAATTCCAGTCATTTAAACAACATAAATTATTGATTTATATTTTATTTTAAAATATTTGATTACTTGTTAAGTTATATTCTTTAGATAAAATAACGATAAAAAAAGCCCACTTATAAAGTAGGCTTTTTTAGTAAAAACTAATTTATTACGAGTTTTTATTCATATCATGAGAGGTTGCTGGATCACTTGCTCCATGCATGCCATCATTTCTTGAATTACGGTCTTGGCAAGCACTCATGCCCATAGCAATTGCCAGCACCATACTTACTGCACAAAATATTCTTACCATTTAAATCACCTTTATAAATATTAAAATGTAGGTTTATGAATAACATTATCTTATGTTGGCCTACCGCAGTGGTTCTCTTAACTTTTGTAGATTATGCAAGCTTTTGTAAAAACCCAAAAATATGATTAATAAAATTACATTTCTTGCAATTGAAATTTTGGTTATTTTTTGGCATGCAGTGTTTATACTACATCGTCTAGGTTATAAAAATCGAATTATTAAATAGTTTAGCCAAACGATACATCTAATTAACGACATTGACATACTATACAAATAAACAATTAATAAATATTTGATATATAAGATTAAAAAACAACTCCAAAGGTGAAATAAAAAACAGTTATATACACATTATATTTTTTAATTTTTCTATTTTCTAAATAAAAACAGGCAAATATTTATATCAAATTATATAAATCAATCTTTTATTTTTGCAATTGACCCACCCCAATGCTCAGCTTATGATGCTCGCGCTGACCAATTTTGTCAGTCGGTTTTAGCAGACCGTCTACCTAAGTGCACTAAAAAACACGTTTTTTGGTGTGATGCCCCTCGTGCCTTTGATGGAGGAACGAGAGTGGGACACCTTCGGGTGTGCTGGTTTCTTAGGTATCAGTCTGCTAACCCTCTTTCGTTTCGCCACCATAATGATTAGCAATGAGTGGGCATAACTTCTTTTAATCAAGGAGTCACTCATGACTATTATTCTATATTTTTTACGTACTTTTATTGATTTTACTTACATTCGGCATTTTTTATTTGTTCAAGCATTTTTAGAGATCGTTCCCATTTCTCAAAAATAAAAACTTTCTATAGAGTTCAAAAATCGTTTACTTAAATCTTTTTTCTACCCTTTTTATATAAGTTTGGGTTAAAAGTTTTAAGTATTCAAATACCACATAAAGATTAGAACTTCTATCAACATCACTTAACGATAACAACAACCTATGCAGAGTAACAACAATGTTTTTTCTCTATCGTTTTGTTTTGGTGAGCCTTGTTACACTCAGTGTTTTAAATCTGATGGGCTGCAGACCCATGAGTAAAAATGAATTTAATACACGTTGTGTTGGGGCGGGACATAACCTTTCACAGTGTAATTGTATCTATAGCTCGTTAGAGCAGCACTATTCACCACAATTTGTAGAAAGCTTACCAAAAGTGAGCTTGCAGAATATTGATACTAAAATGAATTTTGTAGAAACAATGAATAAAACTATGCAACAGTGCCAATTTAGTGCAAGGAAACAATGAGTTACTGTATAGGAGCATGCTCTACCAAAAAATCTAAAAATGCGCGAACACGATTTGGAACATATTTATCATGACCAATCCAGACAGCATGGAATTCTTCACAAGCATGAATATTCCAGTCTTCAAGAATCTTGATGAGTTGCTTTTGCTGTATTGCTTTTTGAATTTGAAATTCATTCAGCTGAGCAATACCAACGCCTGCCAGTGCTAACTGTAAAATTGCTTCACCCTGATTTACTTTTAAAACTTTAGATGGCGTTAAGTTAATTTCCTGAGTTGCTTTTTTGAATAACCAGGTTTTGTTCTGGCGTTGATAACTTACATCTAAAAGCCGATGTGCATGTAGCTCATCCGGATGTTTGGGACAACCATACTTTTCAATATATGTAGGTGAACATACATAATATTTATGTGTACTCCCGAGTGAGCGAGCTACCAAATTGGAGCTTTTCAAAGGTCCTGTTCGAATCGCCACATCAATTCTTTGTTCAACTAAGTTAATTACTTCATCACTCAAATGAGCTTCTAATTCAATTTCCGGGTAGCGTTGATTAAACAAACTAATGCAAGGCAATAAAAAGTGAGTCCAATATGAAAAGCTGGTATGGATTCTAATTCGCCCTTGCGGTTTATGGTGAGCAGTAACAGATTGTTCAAGTTCATCTAAATTATTGAGTATTTGAAGGCCTTGCTCATAAAACTGACACCCTTCACTGGTAAGCTGAAACTGACGTGTTGAACGGTTCAATAACCTGACACCAAGTCTTTTTTCTAAACGGGAAATTAACTTACTGACCGCAGACGGCGTCATATCACATGCTCGTGCTACGGCTGAAAAACTTCCAAGCTCGACTACACGTATAAAAATTGCCAACTCACCAGATCGATTAATATCAAAATAAGACATAACAAAATTTATTTATGAATTGTATTCACAAATCTTATTCCGCTTAGCCCGCTATAACAAGGCATCAATTTATTTCAAGATAACTTTAATTCGTTTTAAAGAGTTCACGAGATGAAACTTTCTCAAGCTACCCTATTTTCTCTGGTTTTATTTACGAGCGTTGCACAAGCAGAAGTACCAAAGAACCATTGGATTACCACTTGGGCTGCCAGCCCCCAAAAAGTCTGGAATAAAGATTTCGTTTTTCCGACACTCATTCCAGAGCAAATATCCAACCAAACAATTAGGCAGGTAAGCCAAATTAGTTTAGGTGGTGAAGCTGTTCGGCTCGTTTTTACCAATCAATATGGCGAGCAACCGCTTTATATTGATCAAACAACGATTGGTTTAGCGAACGCAGTAACACCAAAATCTAAGAGCGCCTATCCTGTTTATTTTTCTGGTCAACTTAAAGCAAAAATTTTACCTGGCAAACAACTGGTGAGTGATCCAATCAAGTTAGCTGTTCCCGATCATGCTCAATTGGTGGTGAATAGCTTTATTCAAAAGCCTACAACGTTTAAAACATTTCATTGGGATGCCAAACAAACCAGTTGGCTCATTAGTGGAAATCAGACAACAAATTTAAATGCGCCTACGAATGCAAAAACTACAACAGCACGATTATTACTTTCTGCAATCGAGGTAAAACCCAAACAGAAAGCTCAGGTGGTTGCTGTTATTGGAGACTCAATTACCGATGGGGCAACCGCGACTTTAGACGCTAATAGCAGGTGGACCGATTTTTTGGCTAAGCGTTTATCTCCCCATCAAGTAGCGGTAATTAATAGCGGAATTTCAGGAAATCGACTGCTTACCGATGGTATGGGCGATAGTGTTTTAAAACGTTTAAACAATGAAATATTTCAATATACAGATGTTAAAATTTTAATCGTTTTAATTGGTATAAATGATATTTCATGGCCCAGCACAGCGTTTGCTCCTAAACAGCAAATACCTTCTTTTGAAGCCTTAACTAAAGGTTATCAACGTGTTGTAAATGAAGCTCACAAGCAAGGTATTCAGGTAATTGGTGCAACCTTACTTCCGTTTTCTGGTGCTTTACCCAATACCCCTTTAGATAATTATTATCAACCCAACAAAGATCAATTACGTCAGCGCATTAACCACTGGATAAGAACCAGTCATACATTTGATGGTGTACTTGATCTTGATAAAGGCTTAAAAGATCCAAAGCATCCCAATCGATTAAATCCAATTTATGATTCTGGAGATCATTTACATCCTAATGACCGTGGCAATCAACACATGGCGGAATTGGTAGATTTAGATCAAATTACTAAAAATTAATGATTGCCCCATCAGGTGAACCTTTCATCTGATGGGAATAGCTATTTAGAAATCATAACTTGCTATCATGTTGAAGCGGTTATCCACCCCGTTTCGACCATCGAAAGTTTCTCGTTCGCCATATACATATTCAACACCTAAGGTAATTGGCTTGTATGGGTTATACATCGTATTTACCCAGCCCTGCCAAAGCTGTTTGTTTTGAGTCGTACTATTATGCTGTAATTCGGCAAAACGGTTATCGTCTTTAGCTTTCATATAGCCATAAGCTAAAGTCGAGCGAATTTTTGGCGTGAATTGATGAGTTACCCCCAAAGACACCGTATCAAATTCATTGCTATGCATGTTGTTCTGCTCATCTATTGCATAGCCACTATTGCTCCACAATAAGAAACGTCCATCGCCTTTGACATGGTAATAATCGGCTTTAAGTAAAGTATCGGGTGTCATTTGGTATTTACCGCCGAAACCTACGCCCCAAGCCCATTCACTGTCATTATTGGTTCTTTTTTCTGCAACAAAACTACGGCCTGAAAGCATCGAACCATTGGCAAATTTATGATTTAAACGCCCCACTAAAGCAGGTAAACGCATTTTGTTATCTGGATCTGTTGCCGCAGTATATTTCGGGTCTTCAACTGATACTGCAACACTTGTATTTGCCGTTAAATTATCGCTATAACGAACCATTGGCGATCTAAGTAAAGCACTGCCTACAAATGTTCCTGCATCAATCGTTTCTGGGTAATATTCAGGGGCAATGAATGTCGACCATGTTTGACCAATCAACCATTTATCATAAGTTAAATAAGCATGACGTATACGGAACTGATCACGAGTAGCCGCCCCAAAAAAGTCCATTTCTAACTTTCCACCCACATCACCAGCAGTTGTTGGTGTTTTAAAATTCAATCCGAAACGGGTCACATAAACCGTACTGTGCAATTGGTCCCTCTGGGCAGATTCTTCTGGCGTATGTTCAAGTGGAACCCCACTAATATTGTTATACATCGTAGATGCACCCTTAATTTGGTAAGAAGCATCTGCTCGTATATAACCATATAAGTTAAATTCTGTACCCGATTTAGTTAATACTTGTTGTATGGATTGTGGAGCTTGAGTAGCCACAGGAGCAACTTGTTCTACTTTTTCTTGACTTAAAGATTTTTGAGTTTGTGTATCTGCCTGTAGCATTGCCCGTAATTCGTTTACTTCTTGGCGAAGTTGCTCTATTTCAGGGTTTACTTGACCAGCAAAAGCAGAAGACATAAGTAGAGTCACAGAAACTGCCAACAAGTTTTTTTGAACCGTTGTATTTAAAACTTTCATCATGAAATTTTCCTTTAGACCTTTAAGTAGTCTTAAAAGTCTCGACATCCTTTTTGTTATGTACCTATCTAAAATAGATCCTTAAAAATTTGCCTTTCTTTCACAAGAAAGACCTTCCCTCATATTTTTTAGCCGTATCCTCCCTAACGCTGCAAAAGCAACTTTTTAATTTTTCATTTTTTTATATTCTCTTCCACATTGAGAATATTCAGTTTTAACCCCTTATTTATATTCCCCAATAGTATTATTTTTTTGCAATAAACCCCTGATAAGTCAAAATTTGCGTATAAGGCTGTACACTTTCAAAGCCTGTCTTTTCCAAAAGTTTTATATATCCTTCAGTCGTTAAACTAAAAAAGTCTTCCGCCACACGCTCCAACATTTTTTGACATTGTTCTTCTGTTAACCCTTGAGCCAAGCACAAATAACGCAATGCTTGAAGCTGCTGTGGATTTACACAAGTCATGAGGTCATAAGTAAGTAAAGGCGCCTTTTCTTTTAAGCGATCATAAATATCCTTAAAGAAGGTTGGTTTTATGTCATCTGCAATAAAATGCGCCACAAGAATAGACAATGCAGCATCGAAACATGGTTCCAAAGGCAGTGCTGAAGTATCACCATGTACAAAAGTGACTTGGGTAGATTTACCTAAAATCTCCACCTGCTCCTGAGCTTTTTGCAGCATGGTTAAAGATGGATCGACTGCTGTAAATTTCCAGTTTGGATGTCTTTTAAGTAAATATTCGAGTTCATAACCCGTACCACAGCCCACAATTAAGACATGAGCATCTGGTGGCAACACCGACTGTAAAATGGCATCCACCTGTAGATGGATGACTTCATAACCCGGAATTAATTTACGAATATGCGCATCATATCCTTCGACTACTTTAGGGCTATTAAAGTCTTTTGCCATTTTGTTTTATCTCTTTTAAAACTGCTTTTCGGTTTACCATTTTCTGCACTTTGAACGAGCTTTTAACTTATTTAGTCAAAGACATTGCCCGTTAAATTAAGTTCAGCTCGCATAATTTCCTGCAATTTAAACTTTTGCGCTTTGCCAGAAGCAGTCATTGGAAACTCATTAAAAAATCGGACATAGCGCGGCACTTTATTATGAGAAATATGCTCTTTGCAAAATTGGCGAATGCTGTCTTCATCGACTTGGTGATGCTCATGCAAAATAATACATGCACAAAGTTCTTCACCATATTTCGCATCTGGCAAGCCAATCACCTGTACATCGCTTACATCTGGATGGGTATATAAAAAGTCTTCAATCTCTTTTGGAAAAAGGTTTTCTCCTCCGCGAATCACGACATCTTTAATGCGGCCTTTAATTTTAATAAAACCGTCTTGATCCATCTCGGCAATATCACCCGTATGCATCCAACCAGCAGCATCGATCACTTCACGGGTCTTTTCTTCTTCACCCCAATAACCGGCCATCACTGAATAACCACGAACGCATAACTCACCCAATGTGCCTTGCGGAACAATTTGTCCTTCTAAATCGACAATTTTAATTTCAACATGCGGATGAACATGCCCAACTGTGCTTACCCGTTTATCGATTGAATCGTTTACCGAGCTTTGTACACTCACTGGCGAGGTTTCGGTCATACCATAACAAATGGTAATTTCCGACATATGCATTCGGTCTATAACACGCTGCATAATTTCACGTGGACAAGGACTGCCTGCCATAATGCCTGTTCTTAAGCTCGACAGATCAAACTCATTAAACTGTTCATGCTCTAAAGTGGCAATAAACATGGTTGGTACGCCATAAGCTGCCGTACAACGTTCTTGATGAATCGCTTTTAAAGTTTCTAAAGGATTAAATACAGCCGATGGATAGACCATGGTTGCCCCATGCGTTACACACGCTAAATTCCCCATCACCATGCCAAAACAATGGAACAATGGCACAGAAATACAGACTTTATCTTGAGCAGTTAAACGGATGCCTTCACCGACAAAATAACCGTTATTTAAAATATTATGGTGGGTTAACATGGTCCCTTTCGGGTTACCTGTTGTACCTGAGGTAAATTGAATATTAATAGTTTCATCAAACTGGAGCTGTCTGGCTAATTGTTTTAATTGTTCTAGCTGTTCAGAAGTTGGTGTGGTGACTAAATCACTAAAACGATAAATACCCGTATTTTGTTGGTCATCAATTTTAATGACAAATTTTAAATGCGGCAGACGCTCTGAACTGAGCACTTTATCTGGGCTATTAGTTAATTCAGGGGCAATTTTTGTGAGTAATTCTTGGTAATCAGTTGTTTTGAATTGAGAAGCAATAATCAATCCTTTGCACGAGACTTTATTCAACACATATTCAAGTTCATGACTTTTATAAGCTGTATTCAGGTTAACTAAAATAATCCCTGCTTTAAAAGCTGCAAATTGGGTTACCGTCCATTCCACACAGTTAGGTGACCAAATCGCTAATCGGTCTCCTTTTTTTAATCCCAATTTTAATAGGCTACAAGCAAAAGCGTTTACTTCATCTTGTAAAGCTTTATAGGTTAATCGTCTGTTTTGATGAAAACTGACAATCGCTTCCTTTTCAGCATATTGCTGACAGGCCTGATCAAATTGTTCACCAATCGTCATACCCAATAAGGGTTGTGTACTTGGTCCCGAGGCGTAGCTTAACCGTTCTTGTTGCATTGAATCATTCTCCTTGATTCTTCTAATTCTCTTCTTACCTGATCTAATTGTTGTTACTGCAACTACTTTTCCAAACTACTTATTTTGTGTTGTTTTATCCTTTATATGCCCTATTTCTTTTGCACAGCATCCACACAAAAGTCCGCAATCTGTTTTGAAAAATAGTCTTTGTGCGCATGATCAAACTTTGTATTTTGAGCTGGGTCTAGAGGTTCAACCACCACATAGGTCATAGCACCGACTACACAAAGTGCTGCTGTGTTTAAATCATCCAAGACAAACTCACCACTTGCATTTCCATCCGCAAGTATTTTTTTAATACTTTGTTTAATCAATTGCTTCACACGAAAACGCTCATATTCAACCGTTGAATCGACGGGTTCAAACATGAGTGAATACGCAAGCTGAGGACTATTTAGTGCCCGTTTTACAAAAGTTGCCACCGCCTTGTGTAATTTCTGCTTTGCCGATAAGTCACTTTCGGTAATCGAATCGATGACCAATAGCTCTGTATTAATGGCATCAGACAAAACTTCTATTAGCACTTGGCTTTTATTATCGAAGTAGCGATAAACCAGTCCACTAGATACACCTGCTTGCTCTGCAATTGTTTGTATTTGTGCGTCCTTAAATCCTCCTTCTGAAATTATTTTTCTAGCTGAATTCAAAATCGATTTACGATTTTGCTCCATCCGCTCTTGCATTAAAGATGATCGTTTATAGCTCATAATTTATTCTCTAACAAATAAAATGAATTGTAAATCATTTTATGAATCTATATTCACTTTTTCAAAAAATCATTGTATGGTAATTATCAAATACCCACAAAATATTTTATGGACAACAAATATAACCAATAGGATGAAAATATCATGAACCTACGCAGCTTGAATTTCGGTCTAGATGAAACTTTAATTGCGCTTCAAGATTCGGTAGCCGCATTTTGTGCAAAGGAAATTGCACCAATTGCCCAACAAGTTGATCAAGACAACAAATTCCCTGCACATCTCTGGAAAAAATTCGGAGATATGGGCCTTTTAGGCATGACGGTTTCTGAAGAATATGGCGGTGCCAATATGGGTTATTTAGCTCATATTATTGCCATGCAAGAAATTTCTCGTGCTTCGGCAGCTATTGGCTTGTCATATGGTGCTCATTCTAATTTATGTGTAAACCAAATTAACCGTAACGGTAACGGGCAGCAAAAACAAAAGTATTTACCAAAATTAATTTCCGGTGAATATGTTGGTGCCCTTGCCATGTCTGAGCCAAATGCCGGTTCCGATGTCGTCAGCATGAAATTACGCGCCGAGCAAAAAGGTGATCACTTTGTTTTAAACGGTTCAAAAATGTGGATTACCAACGGCGGTGATGCAGATGTACTGGTCGTTTACGCTAAAACTGATCCACAAGCGGGCCCTAAAGGCATGACCGCTTTCTTGATTGAAAAAGGCATGAAAGGCTTTAGTCACGGCAACCACTTAGATAAGCTCGGTATGCGTGGTTCTAATACTTACCCACTGTTCTTTGACAATGTAGAAGTTCCTGCTGAAAACGTACTCGGTGGTGTGGGTAACGGGGTTAAAGTACTCATGAGTGGTTTGGACTATGAACGAGCAGTTTTAAGTGCCGGACCTTTAGGCATTATGGATGCTTGCTTAGATGTGGTGATTCCTTACTTACATCAGCGTGAACAGTTTGGTCAGGCTTTAGGTGAATTTCAGCTTATGCAAGGCAAACTTGCCGATATGTATTCAACATGGCTTGCATGTAAAGCTCTCGTTTATGCTGTTGGTGCTGCCTGTGACAAAGCAGATCATGACCGCAGCCTACGTAAAGATGCCGCAAGTGCCATTTTATATGCTGCTGAAAAAGCAACTTGGATGGCGGGTGAAGCCATTCAGACTTTAGGTGGCAACGGCTATATCAATGAATTCCCTGCTGGCCGTTTATGGCGCGATGCAAAACTTTATGAAATTGGCGCGGGAACTTCTGAAATTCGCCGCATGCTGATTGGCCGCGAACTTTTCAATGAAACCAAATAATAATTATAAATAGGGACGCATCTTATGAACCAATTACAAAGCAAGATTAATGTTCGAAGCGAAGACTTCAAAACAAACCAGCAAGCCATGCAAACATTGGTCACAGATCTCAAACAAGTTGTCCAGCGTATTGCTTTAGGCGGTGGTGAAAATGCCCGTCAGAAACATTTGGCTCGAGGTAAGCTTTTACCCCGTGAACGTATTGATCAACTGATTGACGTCGGTACGGCATTTTTAGAAATTGGTCAATTGGCAGCGTACAACGTTTATGAAGATGATGTTCCTGCTGCGGGTGTAATTGCTGGTATTGGTCAGGTCAACGGCGTAACTTGCATGATCGTTGCCAACGATGCAACGGTTAAAGGCGGAACGTATTACCCACTTACGGTTAAAAAGCATTTACGCGCACAAGAAATTGCTGAACAAAATCACTTGCCTTGTATTTATTTAGTAGATTCAGGCGGTGCTTATTTACCAATGCAAGATGAGGTTTTCCCAGACCGCGATCACTTTGGGCGTATTTTCTATAATCAGGCACGCATGTCGAGCCTAGGTATTGCTCAAATTGCCGTGGTGATGGGGAGCTGTACCGCAGGTGGTGCGTATGTGCCTGCCATGTCTGATGAAACCATTATTGTCCGTAATCAAGGTACGATTTTCTTAGGCGGCCCTCCTCTGGTAAAAGCTGCAACAGGCGAAGTGGTAAGCAGTGAAGATTTAGGCGGGGGCGATGTACACACACGTCTTTCAGGTGTAGCTGACCACTTAGCTGAAAATGATGAACATGCCATTGCGATTGCACGAAACATTGTTGCTAACTTAAATAAAAAGCCAAATGAGTTAAACAAACAAATTGATGAGCCGCTGTTTGATGCATCGGAACTCTATGGCGTGGTGCCAAGTGATGCGCGTAAACCTTTCGATGTGCGTGAAGTCATTGCACGTATTGTAGACGGTTCTCGTTTTGATGAATTCAAAGCACGCTTTGGTTCAACCCTCATTACTGGTTTTGCTTCACTCTATGGTATGCCAGTCGGCATTATTGCAAATAACGGGATTTTATTTTCTGAGTCTGCACAAAAAGGTGCGCACTTTATTGAGCTATGTACACAGCGCAATATTCCATTGTTATTCCTACAAAACATTACGGGCTTTATGGTTGGTCGCCAGTATGAAAATGAAGGGATTGCAAAAAACGGCGCTAAATTAGTGATGGCAGTTGCCACCGCAAATGTACCTAAACTCACCCTGATTATTGGTGGTTCGTTTGGCGCAGGTAACTATGGTATGTGTGGCCGCGCTTATTCACCACGCTTTTTATGGACTTGGCCCAACTCTCGTATTTCAGTAATGGGCGGCGAACAAGCAGCAAGCGTACTTTCGACTTTAAAACGTGACCAGATTGAGCAAAAAGGTGCCCAGTGGTCAGCGCAAGAAGAAGACGAGTTTAAACAACCTATTCGTGAACAATACGAGCGCCAAGGCCATCCGTACTATGCTTCTGCCCGCCTTTGGGATGACGGTGTAATCGACCCAGCTCAAACCCGTCAGGTACTTGGTTTAAGTTTGGCTGCGGCCATGAATGCCCCTATCCAGCCAACCAAATTTGGCGTGTTCCGCATGTAAGAGGTGTATATGAGCTATCAATTTTTACAACTCGAACAACAAGATCAGGTTGCCTATGTTTGGTTGAATCGCCCTGAATTACACAATGCTTTTAATACGACAGTCATTGAAGAATTGCATGCCTGCTTTAAGCAAATCAATACACGTGATGATATACGTGTGGTCGTTTTAGCGGGTCGCGGCAAAAGCTTTTCAGCAGGTGCCGACCTCAACTGGATGAAACAGGCAGGTCAGGCATCTTCAGCAGAAAATGAAGCAGATGCATTAAAACTTGCCCAAATGCTTGATGCACTTGCAACACTTAAACAACCGACTATTGCCCGCGTGCATGGCATTGCCTTTGGTGGCGGCATGGGTTTGGCATCGGCATGTGATATTTGTATTGCCAGCACCGATGCCAAGTTTGCTACGTCTGAAGTTCGTTTAGGACTTGCTCCATCAACCATTAGTCCCTATGTGATTCGTGCGATTGGTGCAAGACAAGCTTCCCGTTATTTCTTAACTGCCGAGCGGATTTCAGCACGTGAAGCCAAACAAATTGGCTTGGCCCACGAAGTAGCAGATGCTGAAGACCTAGATAAAAAAGTTCAAGAAATTATTGATGCTCTATTACTCGGTGGCCCGCACGCTCAAGCAGCCTCCAAACAACTCATTCAAATGGTGAGCAACCAGACCATGAGCAATGACTTGCTGCAACAGACAGCACATCATATTGCTCAAGTTCGTCAAGGCAGTGGGGCAAAAGAAGGCCTGAGTGCCTTTTTAAATAAACAGCAACCTGCTTGGGTTTCTAACTCGAATAACAACAATTAAGGACGATCATCATGTTTGAAAAGATTTTAATTGCGAACCGTGGCGAAATTGCCTGCCGCGTAATTCGTACAGCTAAAAAATTAGGTATTAGAACGGTTGCCGTTTACTCAGATGCAGACACAAATGCACAACACGTCAAAATTGCAGATGAAGCGGTTTATATTGGTCAGTCCCCTGCAACACAAAGTTATTTACAGGTTGATCGTATTATTCAAGCTGCCATTGATACAGGTAGCCAAGCGGTTCACCCAGGCTACGGCTTCCTTTCTGAAAATGACCAGTTTGCACTCGCTTGCCAACAACACAACATTTGCTTTATTGGCCCGCCAGTAGATGCCATTTTAGCGATGGGCTTAAAAGCAACCTCGAAAGCTTTAATGGAAAAAGCAGGCGTTCCTTTAACACCGGGCTATCACGGAACCAACCAAGATGCCGACTTTTTAAAACAACAAGCAGACCGAATTGGCTATCCTGTTTTAATTAAAGCCAGTGCTGGCGGCGGTGGTAAAGGCATGAGTCTGGTTGAACGCAGTGAAGATTTTCTGCATGCCTTAGCCTCTTGTAAACGTGAAGCCAAATCGAGCTTTGGTAATGATGATGTCTTGATTGAGCGTTATGTGATTCAACCGCGTCATATTGAAGTGCAAGTGTTTGGTGATACACATGGCAACTATGTGCATTTGTTTGAACGTGATTGTTCGGTACAACGCCGTCACCAAAAAGTGCTAGAAGAAGCCCCTGCTCCACAAATGCCAAGCGAAAAGCTCGATGCAATGCGCCAAGCTGCAATTGATGCTGCACGCGCGGTAAATTATGTTGGTGCAGGTACGGTCGAGTTTATTGTAGAACAAGACGGTACGGCGTATTTCATGGAAATGAATACCCGTCTGCAAGTCGAACATCCTGTTACTGAAATGATTACAGGTGAAGACTTGGTCGAATGGCAACTTCGTGTGGCTTATGGCGAACCTTTACCTAAACTACAAAACGAATTGCAGATTCACGGACATGCGCTCGAAGCACGTATTTACGCTGAAGAACCTGAAAAAGGCTTTTTACCAGCAATCGGTAAAATTGACTATCTGCACTACCCAACGCAAAACCAATATGTGCGTGTAGATAGCGGTATTGTTGAAGGCGATGAAATCACGACCTATTACGACCCAATGATTGCCAAACTCATTGTATGGGGTAAAAACCGTGAAGCTGCGCTTATTCAAATGCAAAATGCTTTGAGCCAATTCCATGTCGATGGCTTAGGCAACAATATTGCTTTTCTTGAAAAGATTGTACGTAGCGAATCGTTTAAACAAGCTAAGCTTGATACCAACCTGATTCAGCGTGAACAAAACTTCTTGTTTAGCCCTGAAGAGATCAAACCTGAACTGGTGGTAGCAGCGGCATTTATTGAGTTTCTAAGTAAACTTAATAACAACAGCTCAAGCCAAAAACAGCTTTGGCAAGCTCAGCCACTTTGGCGTTTAAATATTGCTTATCAGCACAGCATTAAACTGAATTATTTAAACCAAAGTATCCAAATTAAATTTGCCTCAAATGAAGATGGCTTCACCGCAGAATATAACGGTCAAAGCTACCCGATTTCTGGCCAATTGATTGATGCTCATACTGCCTCTGTTCAAATTGGTGGGACTCAGCAAAAGCTGACTTTTAACCAAAGTCAGCAAGGTATTACCTTGTTCCAAAACGGACAAAGCTATAAGTTTGCTTATATTCGCCAAGACTTTAATCAGGCAGATAGCCAAGCCGATGAAGGTCACTTAAAAGCCCCAATGCCGGGTGTGGTCACACAAGTGCTAGTCAGTGCAAATCATAGCGTGAAGAAAGACGATATTTTAATGACGCTTGAAGCCATGAAAATGGAATACACCATCCGTGCTCCTAAAGACGGCGTGATTGTAGATTCGTACTTCCAAGTTGGTGATCAGGTCAAAGCTGGCGATGAGCTTGTGGAATTTCAACCTGCACAGGAGGAAGTTGCATGAGTGAGTTTGTCAAAATCGTGGAGGTCGGACCCAGAGACGGCCTCCAAAACGAAAAGCAGGCTTTAACTGTCGAACAACGCTTAAATTTCATTAATGACCTAATCAGTGCGGGCTTAAAATCGATTGAAGTCGGTTCATGCGTTTCGGCAAAATGGGTACCGCAAATGGCTCAAAGTGATGAGCTATTTAAGCTATTACCCCAAACGACAGATGTGCAATTTAGCCTGCTCACTCCAAATATTAAAGGTTTTGAAACTGCTCAAGCGGTAGGATGTAAAGAGGTTGCGGTGTTTACCGCAGCTTCTGAAAGTTTTACCCATAAAAATATTAACTGCTCAATCGAGGAAAGCTTTGAAAAATTTAGCGATGTTATGAGCGCGGCAAAAGCCCATAACATCCGTGTGCGAGGTTATGTCTCTTGTATAGTCGATTGCCCTTATGAAGGCGCAATTGCCCCTGAGCAAGTCGTAAAAGTGGTTAAACGACTCTATGACATGGGCTGCTATGAAGTGTCTTTAGGTGAAACCATTGGTACCGCAACACCAGATCGCGTTCAAAAGGTATGGCAAGCCTGCCTTGCTGAACTCGATAGCAAGGTTTTAGCTGGGCATTTCCACAACACCTATGGTATGGCAATTGCCAATATTTATCAGTCTTTACAACAAGGTATTCGCGTTTTTGACTCGTCTCTTGCAGGACTTGGGGGTTGCCCTTATGCCAAAGGCGCCTCAGGTAATGTATCGACCGAAGATTTGTTTTATTTACTATCCCACATGGGTTTTGAAACTGGCATTAATTTAGAAAAACTGATGCAAGCCAGCCAAAATATTAGCAATGTATTAAACCGAAAAAGCTTGTCGAATTATGCAAATGCTTACTGGCAAACCAAGTGTGCCTAGTCATCAATTAAAGTAGCTCAGCATCTGGTATAAAGCTGAATATTAGGTGAAATACCAGATCATCCTATCTCATCTTTATCTCATTCTGTTCAGGAATTGGGACTCAATCCCCCATGCAATTTTTTTAAAATCTATTATTTATCTTTGTATTAAATGCCTCTTTCAAAAGAAGCATTTTCTACCCTATTTTTATTCTAATCCGTATTATTCTTCATCCTTTTTCAATTGTAATCCTTAAAAAATTTATCTCATTATTTATAAAAATAAGATGCATCCATTTCAATTCTTGGAGAAATATATTCTTCTACCCAATCTAACCATGCACGTGTTTTGGCATCAATAAAATGGCGTGAAGGCAATAAGGTATAAACCCCGATATCAGGTGAACGCCACTCTGGCAAGATATGACATAATCTTCCATTCTGAACTGCATCTAAAGCCGAAAACATCGGCAATAATGCGATGCCCATATCCTGCTGCACCACATCTAATAATAACTCAGGGTTATCTGCAATGAGTTGCCCACCAATGTCGATTTGGTAAGACTCACCGCTTGTATTTAATAAGTGCCAATCTGGTGTAATAGACGGATTTACCAAGCGTAAACAGGCATGATTTTTTAAGTCTTCGGGGGACTCAGGTATCCCATGTTTTTCTAGGTAAGCAGGTGATGCACATAAAACAGAAAAAATAGTGCCAATTCTGCGTGCGACAAACCGTGAGTCTGTTAATGATTCAGTCAGATAAAGACTAACATCGACCCCTTTTGCCAACAGGTCCGGAACGTATTGAGAAGTCGTATATTCCACGGTTAATTCGGGGTAATGTTTACAAAACTCAGCCATCACTGGAAAAACATAATGATGCCCAAAGCTTCCCATACTTAACACGCGTAAACGACCTTTGGGTTTAGATGCCGTTCCGGTGACTTCTGACTCCGCCTCATCCACCATTGAAATGACTTGACGACAGCGCTCTGCATAAGTCGCACCAATATCAGTGAGGGCCTGCTGGCGTGTTGAGCGTTGTATTAATTTTGTACCTAAGCGTGTTTCTAGCTCGCTGATAAGACGTGAAACCTGTGCTGTGGTCAGATCCATCTGCTCAGCTGCTGCTGTGAAACTCCCGCTATCAATCACTTTCAGGAATGCATGCATAGCATGCAATAGTCCACCATCGAGATTTTTGCGCATAACGTAAATATGTTTTCCTAAATTACGGATTGTTGCACCAGTTTAGTTCAACCACAATGACTAAATGTACATACATTGGCACCAATTCTTTTTAAGAAGAGGAACCGGTCTTTTTTTATTTCGTATGTCACTTGCTCCAAATATTCAACTGGATGTTGAAAAAAGAAAGTAGTCCGAGCTACTAAAAATTCTAAGGAGATATAAATGAATATAGCTACAAAAGTCACTCCAAATATTATTGCAACAAAGGATGTGTCACTTGAAGATAAATATGTAAGTGATAACGGTACAGCATATATGACCGGCATTCAGGCACTTGTTCGGTTGCCTCTTGCCCAAACTCGCCGTGACGCGATCAATGGTTATCATACTGCTGGTTTTATTTCTGGTTATCGCGGTTCTCCTGTTGGTAACTATGATAGTTTCCTTTGGCAAGTTCAAGGATTACTTAAATCCCATAATGTTGTATTTCAACCTGGCGTAAATGAAGACTTGGCTGCTACCGCAATCTGGGGTACACAACAAGTTAACCTTTCAGGTCAAGGCAAATATGATGGAGTGTCTTCATGGTGGTATGGTAAAGGCCCGGGTGTTGACCGTTCAGGCGATGTACTCCGCCATGCTAACTTAGCTGGTACTTCTGAACGTGGTGGTGTCGTTGCTTTATTTGGTGATGACCACTCTTGTAAATCTTCTACAATTCCCCACCAGTCTGAACATGTCATGATTGGTTGCGGTATTCCAATTTTCTACCCAACATCCGTTCAACAAATTTTAGACTTTGGTGTTCACGCCATTGCTGTTTCACGTTTTTCTGGTCTGTGGACTTCAATGAAGCTGGTCAGTGAAATTGTAGAAACTTCAGCTTCTGTTCATGTCGATTTAGACCGTGTCACTCCTGTTATACCAAAAGATGTCAATTTCCCAGAGGGTGGCGTTAATATTCGTTGGCCAGATCATGGCATTCAACAAGAAGAACGTCTTTATAAATATCGCTTACCTGCTGTTTTGGCTTATGCCCGTGCGAATAAAATCAATACCGTAACATGGCCTTGTGAAAATGCCCGTATTGGTATTGCTGCAAGTGGTAAAGGTTATTTAGATACCATTGAAGCCCTACGTATTTTAGGTATTGAGGATGAAACAGCCCAACAGCTTGGGTTACGTGTTTATCAAGTTGGGCTGATTTGGCCTCTAGAACCACAAGGTCTACGTGAATTTGCCGAAGGTTTAGAAGAGCTAATTGTTGTTGAAGAAAAACGTCCAATTCTTGAGACACAAATTAAAGATGAGTTGTACTCACTTCCTGATGACAAACGTCCTCGTGTTATTGGTAAAGCGATTGATGGCAAAGGTGAATGGAGTACCTCTATTGAAGAAGCACCGCTCATTGGTCACTATGAGTATCAGCCTGAACCGATTGCAAAAATGCTAGCTGCTCGCTTCTTAAAACTAGATATTCCAGAAAGCTTAAAAGCACAAATCCAAAGCAGAATCGACTTACTGCTAAAAGCAGAGCAAGAATCAAAACGTGTGATTGATCTTGCTGAACGTAAACCATATTTCTGTAGTGGTTGCCCACATAACTCATCAACAGTCGTTCCTGAAGGTAGTCGTGCGTTAGGCGGTATCGGTTGTCACTATATTGCTGTTTCGCTTGACCGTGGTACCGAAACGTTCTCACAAATGGGCGGTGAAGGTGTAAGTTGGGTGGGTGCATCACCATTTACCAATGAAAAACACATTTTTGCAAACCTTGGTGATGGAACCTATTTCCACTCTGGTTACTTAGCAATTCGTCAGTCTATTGCTGCAAAAACTAATATTACCTACAAAATCCTCTACAACGATGCGGTCGCTATGACAGGTGGTCAACATGTAGATGGTCATTTGAGCGTTGCACAGTTAACTCGCCAGCTCGCTGCCGAAGGTATTAAAAAACAAGTGATTGTCACTGATGAAGTTAAATTATTAAATGAAGAAGACGGTATTGCAGCGGGTGTAGAAATTCGCCACCGTAATGAGCTTGATGCAGTTCAACGTGAGCTACGTGAAGTTTCAGGTGTAACCGCTTTAATTTATGTACAAACCTGTGCCAGTGAAAAACGCCGTCGCCGTAAACGTGATGCCTACCCTGACCCAGCTGAGCGTTTATACATTAACAGTGATATTTGCGAAGGTTGTGGCGACTGTTCTAAAAAATCAAACTGTTTATCTATTGAGCCAGTAGAGACTGCTTTAGGGACTAAACGTCAAATTAACCAAAGTAGCTGTAATAAAGACTTCACTTGTGCCGAAGGGTTTTGCCCAAGCTTTGTGACTGTTCATACACGTGATATGAAACGTCCTGCTAAATTTGAAGGTATTGGTGCAGGCTGGCCAACATCACCCGTTATTCCTCAGTTATATGACGTTCCAAGTCGTATTATGGTCGGTGGTATTGGTGGTACAGGTGTTGTGACTATTGGTGCACTGCTTGGTATGGCGGCTCACCTCGAAGGTAAAGCAACACGTGTTATGGACATGGCCGGCCTTGCCCAAAAAGGTGGTACGGTTTATTCATATGTACAACTTGCAGCAAGTGATGAACAAATTTCTTCTACCAAAATTCCAGCGGGCCAATGTGAATTACTGATTGGTGCCGATGCGGTAGTCGCTGGTGGTAGCGCTGCTCTATCTCGTTTAAAAGATGATGCTTTAGTTATTGTGAATGAAGACAGTACCCCTACTTCTGAGTTTATTAAATCTCGTGACTGGTATGCGCCTATTACCGATTTAATTGACCGTCTCCGTGGTCGTGTTCGTCAAGGTCAGCTGGTTTCTCTGCCAGCGGCTCGTATTGCAACTCAGCTCTTAGGTGATTCAATTTATACCAACCAGTTATTGCTCGGTATGGCATGGCAATCTGGTCGCATTCCGCTATTACGTGAAAGTATTGAAAAAGCAATTCGCCTAAATGGTACGGCTGTTGAAAAGAACCTTGAAGCTTTCCGTGTAGGTTGTCATCTTGCAAGTGACCCAACTTTAGCTGCTCGTTTACTTGCAGCAATGCCAAAAACCAAAACTCCGCAAACTTTAGCTGAACTTGTTGAAGACCGTTCTGCTCGTCTAACAGACTACTGGAATGAAGCTTATGCAGCTAAATACCGCACTCTTGTAGAATTGGCAGCTAAAAAGTTACCAGAAGAGTTAACAGGTACGATTGCAACTCAGCTTTACAGAGTTATGGCTTATAAAGATGAATATGAAGTTGCACGTCTACTAACAGGTAAAAGCTTCAAAGAATCAATTGAAACCCAATTCGGTAAAGGCTTACGTTTAACCTATCATCTTGCTCCACCAGCGTTACTTGGTGGTCTGAAAAATGTCCGTAAACGTGCGTTTGGTTACTGGATGCGTTTCCCGATGATGATGCTCGCTCGCTTACAATGGCTTCGTGAAACTTTCCTTGACCCATTTGCGCGTCAAGAAGAACGTCAACACGAACAAGCTTGGCGTGACCGTTACATCGCATTTGTTGAAGCACTTGTTGAGGCACCAGACAATCATAACTTGGCAGTTGCTGAACAAATTGCAAAATTACCGGCAGAAGTCCGTGGTTATGGGCATATCAAAATGAAAGCAATGGACGCTGCAAAACAACGTTGGGATGAGCTTACGCCAACATTGCTAAAAATCCGTAACTAACAATTAAATCTCAATAAAAAAAAGTCATCCTTAGGGATGACTTTTTTATTGGCTAAAAATTTATTTAGTCATTTTACGTAAAGTCAAAATCTGCTCGCTTCGTCCAAATGGACCATACACATCATGTAAAACTGCACTGGTTAAACCAATGCCATCCGAACCATATTGCTGGACGGTTTCCAGGCCTAACCATTTACCTTGCGGATAACGGTGCATGTGAATTTGTAAATCAAGATTTGGAAAGCCCCAAGTAAATTCTCCTTCTTGTCTTGGGACAATGCCATTTGCGGTATCTACCATACCAATCAAATGGGCAAAATCTGTGGTCGGCTGCCCTTCAACCATGTCTTTATCATTGTTTAGCCAAACAATGCCTTTGCCCGCACGATGCTGATCATCAGTTTTAGTGACTAATGTCTGGATAAAGCCACCCGGCCATCTTTTCATGCCTGTCCATTCGGTAAAAGTATCGGGATGATGAATTGGTTGATCTTCAAGCCCAGCAATATCTGAACTGTCTTGAGTGCACATGCGCCATGCTCTAGCCACAATACAAGTTTTACCTTGTGCTTGTAGTTCTGCTTCAATCAATTCAATCGTTTTACCGGCACGAATGACATGTGTTTTAATCGTAAATTCACCAAATGCAATCAATCCAAAAATATCAAAACTAATTCGACCAATTCGCATATCTTGTCGCGGTGAAAACTGTTCTAACTCTACTGCGATGACACCACTTGCAGGCGCCATATGCTGTTCATGAGGGTTCCATGCCCCTTGTGCATGAACAGTTGAGCAATAATGAGCAATCACTTCACCTTGAGGACCAATTGTTCTATTCAGTAATTGATAATAAGCATTCATGATTTTCTTTCCTTAGTCCTTGTCCAATATCAATATTTGATGAAAATTCACGTTTTAATGCTTATGTTAACCCTCTATTTCTTTGTCTCAACTGGTTTTTCCTACCAAAAACTGATGAGTCTAAATTTACAAATTTAATCACTAGGTAAAATTTCGCATGTCAATTTTACCCAGTGATTCTAAAACTTACCATTCACTAAAATGCAAAAGCATCTTGATCGAGCTCCATCACAGTATCAGCTCCAGACTCAATAGAAGCGGCATAACTCTGTATACGATGCAAAAGCTTTTGATAGAAAAACTTAGCTGTCGTTAATTTTGCTTTATAAAAAGCTTCTTCTTGTGTACCCGATGCTAATTTTTCATGGGCAACTTGTGCCATTCGAGCCCACAAATAAGCGAACACGACGTAACTAGAAAAATAAAGATAATCTACTGAAGCAGCCCCTATTTCTTCAGGATTGTGTTTGGCTTTCTCTGCAATAGATTTGGTCAATGACAGCCATTGTTGCTTAAGCTCAGCTAATTTTTCTAAATAAGGTTTCAAGACTTCATTTGATTGGTGCTGACTAATAAACTGATCAATTAAATCGGTCATGTTCTTTAGAAGTTTGCCTTCCGACTTGAGGACTTTACGTGCCAGCAGATCTAAAGACTGAATCTCAGTTGTACCTTCATACAATGTCGAGATACGTGCATCACGTACAATTTGCTCCATGCCATGCTCAACAATAAAGCCATGTCCACCAAATACTTGAACACCATGCTTTGCAGACTCATTACCCGACTCTGTTAAAAAGACCTTAGCAATGGGTGTTAAAAAAGCCAGTAATTCATCGGAGTGTTTTTGCTGTTCCTGATCGTTTGAGCTTTCCACAATATCGACATGCTGAGCCAGAAAATAAGCCAGTGCACGACCACCTTCAGAAAAAGCTTTTTGTGTCATTAACATTGAACGCACAGCGGGATGTACAATAATTGGATCGGCATTTTTCTCAGGATATTTAGGACCTGATAACGAACGCATGGCGAGGCGCTCTTTGGCATAACTTAATGCACCTTGAAATGAAATTTCAGAAGCAGCAAGCCCCTGTACTGCCGTTCCAATACGTGCGGTATTCATAAAGGTAAACATACAATTGAGCCCGCGATTTTCAGGTCCAATCAAATAACCTTTCGCGCCATCAAAATTCAGTACACAGGTGGCATTGCCATGAATCCCCATTTTATGTTCAATCGCGCTACAAAAGACTTTATTACGGTCCAACACCTGACCGTCATCACTCACATTAAATTTAGGCACAATAAATAAAGAAATACCTTTAGTCCCTGCAGGCGCCTGAGGCAAACGGGCTAAAACAATATGAATAATATTTTCAGAAAGATCATGTTCTCCTGCTGAAATAAAAATCTTTTCGCCTGTAATGGAGTAACTACCGTCCGGATTTGGTTCTGCTTTAGTTCTAATTAATCCAAGGTCTGAACCCGCATGTGACTCGGTTAAACACATGGTTCCGGTCCAGACACCACTAATAAGTTTAGTCAAAAACTTCTGTTTTTGTTGCTCGGTACCATGATGCTCAATTGTTCTCATTGCACCATGAGACAACCCCGGATACATTGCCCAAGCCCAATTGGAACCACATAACATTTCAGAAATCGCAATCCGCAGCAATGTCGGTAAGCCTTGCCCACCATATTCCGGATCGGCGGTTAATGAAGTAAACCCAAGCTCGGCATATTTTTGGTAGGCTTCTTTAAAACCTTTAGGGGTTGTCACCACACCTTGATTTAAATGACAGCCTTCTTGATCGCCATTTTGATTTATGGGCGCCAATTCATTTTCACAAAAATCTGCTGCTGCCTCTAAGTATTGATCAATTAATTCTCGATTTACGCTTTCCTGATATTTGCTTAAACCTTGATAGTTCTGTTCTGTTTGAAGCATTTCATGCAGTACAAATTGCATATCGCGTAATGGAGCTTTGTATAAAGGCATAGTTTTTTCCTTTCACCTCTCTGCCTGTGTCATGGGCAGATAACGTTTTTCCTTAAAATGGACTTTTATTGTTTCAATCTCATCAAAATATCAAAAAATTTCTTATAGCAAAATATATTTTCACTAATTTAATAAAATTATCGTAACTTAGCCATAGGAATAAAATATAGATATATGTTTTAAATACAAATATAAGATAAAAAGTTATTAGTCTCGTTTTAAGTAGAATAAATTTATATTTTGTATTGCAAAATTTTATTCCGTAAAAATTCAATTTATAGTATGGTGATTAGACTGCTTAATCATGCAAGGATGATTTATGGAAAGCCCGAAATACACAGGTCTTGAGTTTTTAACCGCTTTAAAAAATGGTGAAGTTTCACCATCACCTATGGCTCACACCATACCGATGGAGCTCGTTGAAGTTTCCGAAGGTAAAGCAACTTATAAAGTTACCCCTCGCAAAGAACATAGAAATATACAAGGCGGTGTACACGGCGGCTTTTGTGCCACAGCTTTAGATACGGCGACAGGCAGCGCAGCTCATACCCTACTTGAACATGGTGTTGCTTATGGAACTATTGATTTAAATGTAAAAATGATTCGTCCTATGCAAGTTGATACGTCCTACTATGCGACAGCCGAGTTAATTAATGCGGGCCGTAATATTATTAGTACTCAAGGTAAAATCGTAGATGAAAACGGCAAGGTGTATGCTTTTGCTTCGGCAACCTTAATGATTATTCGCAAATAATAAAATTTTAAAGCTCCTGTTTATGGAGCTTTTTCTTGGTTAGTAATCTTACCCATTTCATAAAAATCTAAGCGATCAATCACGAAACTTGTTATTGCCATTGCTAAACCTAAAGCAGCACATGCTTCCCATCCCCAGTGTTTCCAAGCATACACCGCAATAAAAGAACCTAAGGCGGCTCCACCAAAATATAAAGTCATATAAATTGAATTAATACGGGAACGTGCCTCGGCCGAAATCCGGTAAACCAGATTTTGGTTGAGCACATGAAATGCTGACAAACCAAAATACGCCATAATCACGCCAACAGCGTAGGCAACCAAAGACTGCTGTGCAAAAAATAGTGGTATCCATGCACTCATTAATAGTGCCATACAAACCAATGCAATCCTATTTTCAAGGCCTGCTGCAATTTTCTTGCCTGCCCATGGGGTCGCAAACACACCAGCCAAGCCCACAATTCCAAATAAACCAATCTGGAAATCGTTAAAGTGATAAGGCTCATTCGCCAAAATAAAAGTCATGGTGGTAAAAATAAGAGCCAAAATACCAAAGCCAATTCCCCCTGCCAAACCACGGCGTAGTAAATGAGGCTGATGAACAGCTAATGAAAATAGCGAACCATAAATCTGTAGAATATTGAGTTGATGGGATTTTCGCGCCACTGGTAACTTTACCCACATTACCCAAGCAAACACCAAAATGACAATTCCGCTAATTAAATAAACCGCATGCCAAGACCAAACTGTAGAAAGTAAGCCTGCAATAGAACGTGCCAATAATATTCCCAAGAACAAACCACTCATGAGAGTCCCTACAACTTGAGGGCTTTTTTTCGGGCTGGCTAAACCCGCGGCAAAAGGAACTAAAACTTGAGTCGCAATCGAAAAGAATGTAGCTAAAAAGGTAAAGCCATATAAAGCTGGCAAGGTTTGACTTAAGGATAGCCCTACTTGTGCAAGCCCCGTACAACACATGAGCAGGCAAATATAACTACGCTTTTCAAAAAAGTCGCCTAAGGGAACTAATATAAAAAGGCCAACTGCATATGACAGCTGGCTAATCACAATAGTTAAAGCGACCTGATCGGCATTGACTTTTAATGCTTCTGCAATGGAATAAATCAAGGGCTGATTATAATAGTTTGAACCCGCACAAATTCCACATGTCATTGCCATGATAAAAATAAAGCTTTTTGACAGTATATTTTCTGCATTGGGCTCAACTATTTTTTCCATTTTTAATTACGCCCTATTTTAGAATTTATACATTGATACAAAGTTTATGCGTGACACATCAGCGGTTCGGCCATCGAACACTTCACGTTTGCCTTGGTGATATTCCATCCCAATATCCATTTGCTCAATTGGAGAATAAAAGACGTTAGCAGCATAGTCCGTTAAGCGTTTATTAGCATCTGGGTTAAGTTTGGCATAAGCCGTGTCGTCATCATAATCAAACATTGAAGCCGATAAGTTCGCACGCCATTGCTCATTAAATTTATATGAATAGCCAATATTGACGCTATTCAACTTATTCATCACCAAATCTGTTTTGTCTTCGTTTAAAGAAAAATCACCCGCAGCATTTAAACTTGTTGAATTTGCCAGTCCACTCTGAGTGGTGTACGGCATAAATTTTTGATCACCGACTATATATTGATAATTTGCTTGTAGCGATTGTTGTGGCGTGAGTTGATATTTTAAGCCACCTCCTGCACCCCAGCTTACTTTCTTCACTGTGGCAGTGGCGACATCTGCGGATTTTTCATTGATAAAACCTTGCGCAAGAGCAGTTAAAGGCCCTTGTTTAAAAGTATAGCGCCCCGTTAAAGATGGCAATGCCGAGACTCTCGAACCTGTATATTCCAAAGCTACTTTTAAATCATTATTCGCATCGATTTTCCAGTCATAGCGAATTTGAGGAGTACGCGTATAGGAAGTTCCCACAAATTGGGTGTAATCAACAGCTTCTGTACGGGTTTCCATGTTAGACATGAGTGACCATGTTTGACCAAAGGTCCAGTCTTTATAAGTGAAAAAAGCATGACGGATACGGAATTTACCATCCCCCGTTCCCATGTTAGAACTATCAAAGAAATCGGCTTCAATATTTCCCGTCACAGCTTTATTTGGGCTATTAAAATAAACACCGAGTCGGCTTGCATTAATCATGGCATCAGAGCGCGCATGATTCGAACGTTTTTCATTTTCAAAAGGTGTTCGGTACAGACTGCTGGTCGTTCTACCGCCCGAGTCAGGTGATGATTTAAAATCAACCGCTGCATCAATACGGGCAATACCGTAAACCTTAACGTTATCCGTCCAAGTAACCCATGAAGGAGCAACAGGCTTTTCTGTTACCGTTGCTTTAGTTTTTTCAATGTTCTCTTCGATCTTAACCTGTTTGACCTGTAAATTATTTTGAGTTTGTTTCTGAGCAGCAAGTTCTGCTTTTAATTTTTGCAGCTCGGTTTCTAGTAAATTAATTCTTTGTTCTGTCGTATCTGAAGAATTTGCAAAAATAGTCCCTGAAGCCGCAGCGCAAGCTGCAGCTAAAATTAATTTTTTCATCTTTTAATCCTTAAAGAAGCGTTTTTTCCGTGTGTATTTAGGCTACACGTGCATCAATTAGTTCACAGTCAGTAACTGCCTGTAATTCATCAAAAGTTAAGCCGTCTACCATTTCCTTGACGTAAGCTTTTTGGTCCTTGAGTTCAATAATGCATAAATCGGTGTAAATACGGTTTACACACTGCTCACCCGTTATTGGATAACTCAGTTCTTTTACAATTTTGGGCTCACCTTTTTTAGTGACATGCTCCATATAGACATAAATCGTTTTTGCACCCACTGCCAAATCCATAGCACCGCCGACTGCTGGTACATCATCTGCTTTACCGGTATGCCAGTTTGCCAAGTCTCCATTGACCGCAACTTGGAATGCACCAATCACGCAAATGTCCAAATGACCGCCACGCATAATGTCAAACGAGTCACCATGATGCATAAAGCATCCACCATCTAACAAAGTGACAAGTTCTTTTCCGGCATTTACCAGATCTTCATCTTCCTCACCCGGTTGTGGTGGAGGCCCAAAAGCCAAAACACCATTTTCCGAATGTAAAAAGATTTCTTTGTCTTTTGGCAAGAATTTAGCAACGTTGGTCGGTAAGCCAATGCCTAAATTGACATAAGAACCTTCCGGAATGTCGTTAGCAATGAGTTTGGCAATATCTTCACGAGAACGCTTTTGAACTGACATTAGATATCTCCTACTTTTACAACGTGCTGAACAAAAATTCCCGGTGTAATAATGCACTCTGGGTCAAGCGTTCCTAGCTCTACGGTGTCATTCACTTGAACAATCGTGGTCTTGGCGGCTTTTGCCATAATTGGACCAAAATTGCGGGCCGCTTTGCGATAAGTTAAATTGCCCCAGCGGTCGGCTTTATCGGCATAAATCAGTGCAAAATCAGCTTCAAGTGGATATTCAAGCACATAGTTTTTACCGTTGATGGTTCGGGTTTCTTTGCCTTCGGCAATTTTAGTGCCATAACCAGTCGGAGTAAAAATAGCACCCAAACCTGCCCCTGCGGCTTGAATACGACATGCCAAATTACCTTGCGGAACCAGTTCCAACTCAATTTTTCCCGCTCTATATAAGTCTTGAAAAACGGTTGATCCTGCAGATTTCGGAAATGAGCTAATCATTTTTTTGACACAACCAGCAATAATCAGCTTGGTTAGACCACGGTCACCCGAAGCTGCATTATTGTTTACAATGGTGAGTTCTTTTTTTCCTAAATCGATTAAGGCTTCAATTAATTCAGCAGGTTGCCCCGTCACACCAAACCCGCCTGTCATGATGGTTGCACCATCAGGAATAGCTTTTAAAATCGGTTCAATGTCACTGGTGATTTTATTTATCATCTCACTTGTCCCTTTTCATCCTTAATTTAAGGTGACAGATTGATCTGTCACTCTGCCTTTTGCGGGTTAAATAGTCGGTCTTTAATAAATAACAATGGAATTACCCCGCAGATAAAATAGGCCGCAGCCATCACCAAAAGTCCTAAGCCAATAGAACCGTTTTGCGATAGAAAACCAATTGTTAATGGAGAAAAAATTGAAAGTACTTTGCCAATGTTATAAGCACCGCCCACTGCCGAACCTCGAATTGAAGTCGGGAAGCTTTCTGTCATATAGGTGGCATTAATTGCATATGGAATACCGTAAAGGAAACCGAAGAACAGCATCATCCATAAAATGTTAGTTGGTGTATTTAAGTAAACAATGACTGGAATAAATAAGGCTGTACCAATGGTTCCAAAAGCGAATACAGCGCGGCGTCCTAATTTGTCGGCAACGATCCCTGCAATTACTTTGGCGAACATCATAATCAGGAAAGTACCGACCATATACATGGCCATTTCTTTAAACTTGATGCCTAGATCAGACTCTAAATAAGCCGGTAACCAGTTACTTACGCCGTAATAACCAAACTGTAGTGCACCAGTACTAATAATCCAAAGTACAAACATGGTGCCATGCTTTTTATCTCTTAAAATCTCAAGATATGGATTTTGACGTTTTTTAGGTTGGCTACTTTGAGCTATTTCTAACGCTTTTAATTGACGCGCTTTTTTCCATGACTCAGGTTCAGGTACACATATGTGCATCAAAATTGATAACACTACAGGCGCAATTGCAATCCAATACAGAAAACGCCAGCCGTGTTCAGGAATAATGTGTCCTGCTAGTAATGTCGCGAGTAAAGAACCTAAGGTATAACCTGTCATCAGCGTTGCTAAAACCGTAGAACGATGTTTGGTCGGAACCATTTCTGACATTAAAATATTACAGGCAATATAAAGTGCACCTAAACCCATCGCTCCAAAAGTTCTTAAAACTGCAAATTGCATATAAGAGTGTGTAAAGCCTAGCGCACAGGTTAGAACTGAAGAATAAGCAATAAAGAACACAATAATGCGAACCCGACCAAAACGGTCACATGCCCAACCACCAATGAGACCGCCCACGGCCGAGCCAAATAGAGTCAGGCTTCCTAATGTTCCAGCTTGCACACCAGTTAAATGAAATTCTGTTTTAAGACTGGTGAGGCTTAATGCCAAAAAACCTAAATCTGCCCCATCACATAAAAGTGTAAAAAAAGCGAATATAAATGCAGTAATCCAAATCTTTTTGGGCGTTTGAATAGCTTCAGTGCTACTCATATTTTCTGTCACAGTATTTGTTGTCATGTCCATATCCTCAGAAGGAACATGAGGCATCCCATGCCTCATGGCATTTGATTTTTTATTAGGCTGTAGCTTCCCTAATCATGTTTTTGGCAATAATAAGTTGTTGAACTTGCGTCGTTCCTTCATATAAACGGAACAAACGTACATCACGATAAAAACGTTCAATGGCATATTCACTGATATAGCCTGCACCACCATGAATCTGTACACAGCGGTCAGCAACGCGGCCACACATTTCGGTCGCAAACATTTTTGCGCAAGAGGCTTCCGTACTAATGTTTTCTCCATTATCACGGCGGCGGGCTGCATCTAAAACCATACATTTAGCCGCATAAATCTCGGCTTTTGAGTCTGCAAGCATGGCTTGAATAAGCTGGAAGTTCGCAATAGGTTGACCAAACTGCTTACGCTCAATCGCATAATGTAATGCGTCGTTTAGCATGCGTTCAGCAACCCCAACGCTATAAGCACCAATGTGCAAACGTCCTTTATCCAGCACTTTCATGGCCGTTTTAAAACCGACACCTTCTACCCCACCAATCAGTGCAGAAGCAGGTACACGGCAGTTATCAAAAATTACATCACAGGTGTGTGAACCCTTTTGACCCATTTTTTGGTCAATTTTGCCCAAGGTAATACCTGGCGTATTCGCCTCAACTAAAAAAGCTGAAATCCCTCCCGACCCTTTAATTTCAGGATTCGTTCGAGCCATTACAGTAAAAGTCGCAGCATGGGGTGCATTAGTAATAAAACGCTTGGTACCGTTTAACACATAAAAGTCACCATCTTTTACCGCACTGGTTTTTAAAGAGGCAGCATCAGAACCAGACTCAGGCTCGGTTAAACAAAATGAACCAATAATTTCGCCACTTGCGTAACGTGGTAAATATTTCTGCTTTTGTTCTTCTGTACCATCAATCAAAATTGCACTTGAGCCAATACCGTTATTGGTTCCAATTAAAGAACGGAAAGCCGGTGAAGTTTGTCCAAGTTCAAATGCAACTCTGACTTCTTCTTCCATGGTGATGCCTAGGCCACCATATTCTTCGGGAATTGTGAGGCCGAACAAACCTAGCTCACGCATTTGCTGCACAATGTCATCTGGAATTTTGTCTTTCTCTACCACTTCGTTTTCACGAGGGATCAATTCATTTTTTACAAAATCTCGAATTGTTGAAAGTAACTGCTCCAACATCCCTTCATCACGGATCATCTGTGATCTCCCTTTTTATATATTTCCATCGTATCCATCAGCCATTTCCAGCTGGTCTGGATACCATGCTTTTAAATCTTGTTTACTGCGGATGTGTTTCATAGTACGAGAACAAAAATACAAATTTCAAGCTTTTTTGAAAATTAATTTCGTTAAACGAAATTTAAATTTAGACCATTACCTAATATCAATAACTTATCTATTTTAAAAGATGATACCTACGCTATTAAGAGAAATAAGACTTGAAATAAATTCCAAAATAAGCATCATAAAAGGAATATAGTTTTGATATGCGAAACAAGGAATTCAAAAATGAGTGTGTCAACAGGGAATAATTTCGTAGAAGTCGACTTTTCTATTCAAAAAATAGCAGTTGTTAAAATTAACCGCCCAGAAGCAAAAAATGCTTTAAACAGTGAAGTTCGCAAACAACTAGCACAAGCTTTTACCGAGTTAAGTTTTAACGATGAGATCAATGCGGTTGTGCTCACAGGTGGTGAAGAAGTCTTTGCCGCAGGTGCAGATTTAAAAGAAATGGCAACCGCAACTTCCACAGAAATGTTATTGCGTCATAACGAACGTTATTGGAATGCAATTGCCCAATGCCCTAAACCCGTGATTGCTGCTGTAAATGGTTATGCATTAGGTGGTGGCTGCGAACTTGCAATGCATGCTGACATTATTATTGCAAGTAAAGGCGCAACCTTTGGCCAGCCGGAAATTAAAGTCGGTCTAATGCCAGGTGCTGGTGGTACACAACGATTATTCCGTGCAGTGGGTAAATACCATGCCATGCGCATGATTATGACAGGCGCCATGGTCAACGCCGAAGAAGCTTATTTGATTGGTCTTGTTTCACAAGTCACAGAAGATGACCAAACTATTCCAACTGCGATTCAAATGGCACAAAGCCTCGCCAAAATGCCTCCTATTGCCCTGCAACAAATTAAAGAAGTTGCACTAATGAGCGAAGATGTTCCATTAAATGCAGGCTTAACTCTAGAACGAAAAGCATTCCAGTTGTTATTTTCTACCGAAGATAAAAATGAAGGCGTTCAAGCTTTTATCGAAAAGCGTAAGCCGTCGTATCAAGGTAAATAATTTAAAACCATAATAACAAAGGAATGAAAATGGCCAGAAAAGTATTAATTAGTGCAGGTGGTTCAGGGATAGGACGATGCATTACCGAGGCATTTTTAAACAATCAGGATGAAGTTTTTGTTTGTGATATCAATGCTAAAAGCTTAGAACAATTTCAACAAGATTATCCAAAGCTACACATATATACCTGTGATTTAGCCGACCATGAACAAATTAAACTCATGTTTAGTCAAGCCATTCATAAACTTGGCGGTATTGATATTTTAGTCAATAACACAGGCATCTCAGGCCCGACCGTTGCAGCAGATGAGCTAAGTTTTGAAGATTGGAACACGGTGATTAATTTAAACCTGAATAGCACTTTTTTAATTACCCAGTTAGCCATTCCCTATTTAAAGCAAGCACAGGCAGGCGTGATTATTAATATGTCGTCTATTGCAGGCCGCTTAGGCTATCCATACCGATTAGCCTACTCCACTTCAAAATGGGGACTGATCGGTTTTACCAAAACGCTTTCTATGGAACTCGGTGCAGACAATATTCGAGTTAACGCTATTCTTCCGGGGGCAGTCGATGGTGATCGGGTTCAGCGCGTATTACAAGCCCGTGCCGATGTAGCGCATACCTCACTTGAAGAAGTGACTCAAAATGCACTGAAAAATCAGTCGCTCAAATATTTTGTCAATCCAAAGCATATTGCAGATTTATGCCTATTTTTAGCGTCAGATAGTGGTCGCTCAATTTCAGGGCAAATCTTACCTATTGATGGTGATAAACAATGCTTAAGCTAAATCACCCAACCTTATTTTTCCGTTTAATTTCAAATATAGATTAATCATCAGGATGATCGACATGACTTATGATATTAAAAGCATGGCTGTGATTGGTGTAGGTGTCATGGGCAGTGGTATTGCTCAAATTGCTGCGCAGTCAGGTCATACCACTTATTTATATGATGCCAAAGCAGGTGCTGCAGAACAGGCCAAAGAAAAACTAGCTACTACATTTCAAAAGTTAGTCGACAAAAATAAGATTACGCCTGAGCAAGCAACAGCGGCAAATAACCATTTAATTGTTGCCCATCAAATTGAAGATTTAAAAAATTGTGATCTGATTGTAGAAGCAATTATTGAACGTCTCGATATTAAACAAAGCTTGATGCAACAGCTTGAAGACATTGTTTCGGATACTACTATTTTAGCCTCAAACACTTCTTCTCTCTCTATTACAGCCATTGCGGCAAACTGCAAAAAGCCTGAGCGTGTTGTGGGTTATCACTTTTTTAACCCAGTTCCACTCATGAAAGTGGTCGAAGTCATTCGTGGTTTAAAAACAGATCCACTTATTATTGATGCTTTAAACGATTTGTCTCGTGCATTTGGTCATCGTCCTGTTGTGGCAAAGGACACCCCTGGATTTATTATTAACCATGCGGGCCGTGCTTATGGAACTGAAGCGCTCAAAATTTTAAACGAGAACGTTTGTGACATCAGTGAAATTGACCGAATTTTACGTGACGGCGTTGGTTTTAGAATGGGGCCATTTGAATTAATGGATTTAACTGGTCTTGATGTTTCGCATCCTGTGATGGAGTCGATTTATCACCAGTACTATGAAGAAGCCCGCTACAAACCAAGCCCGCTGACCAAGCAAATGCTAGATGCCAAGCAACTTGGACGTAAGGTTAATCAAGGTTTTTATAACTATGAAACCGGTTCAAAAACAGGTGAACAACCTGCTCAGTTTATAGAGCGTTTAGCACAATATCCAAAAGTTTGGATCGCTGCCGATTTCTTGGACGATAAAAAACAACTCGAAGATTATTTAACTCAGCAAAATATTGCCCTAGACACCAATTCTGAACCGCAAACAGATAGCTTATGTTTACTCGCTTGTTATGGTGAAGATACAACTCAAGCAGCTACTCGGCTAGGAGTTAATCCAAAGCATACTGTTGCGATAGACATGCTTTATGGCATTGCAAAACATCGCACCTTAATGCCATCACTTGTTACCAAACCTGAATATCGTCAAGCAGCTCACTCTATTTTCAATTTAGATGGAAATATGGTCAGTATGATTAATGAAAGTATTGGCTTTGTTGCGCAGCGTGTTTTAGCCATGGTCATTAATTTAGGCTGCGATATTGCCCAGCAAAATATTGCCACAGTAGATGATATTAATGCTGCAGTACGTCTTGGCTTAGGCTATCCATTTGGGCCAATTGAATGGGGCGATCAAGCCGGTAGCGAAAAAGTCTTACTTATTCTGAACCGTATAACAGCACTTAGCCATGACCCGCGTTACCGCCCTAGCCCGTGGTTACAGCGTCGTGTCGCACTTCATTTACCTCTTACTTTTACTCACGAGTCTTGAAAAGGAATTTCTCAATGTTAAATGCATATATCTATGATGGTTTACGTAGTCCATTTGGCCGTCATGCGGGTGAACTTGCCTCAATTCGCCCTGATGATTTAGCAGCAACCGTTATTCAAAAATTACTTGAAAAAACTGGTGTACCGGGCGCGGATATTGAAGATGTGATTTTAGGCGACACCAATCAAGCGGGTGAAGATAGTCGTAATGTGGCACGAAATGCATTATTACTTGCAGGTTTACCAGTCACTGTACCGGGCCAGACGGTAAACCGCCTATGTGCTAGTGGTTTAGGTGCCGTGATTGACTCAGCACGTGCTATTACTTGTGGTGAAGGCGAGCTCTATATTGCTGGTGGTGTAGAAAGTATGTCACGTGCACCCTTCGTGATGGGTAAAGCAGAAAGTGCTTATAGCCGTGATGCAAAAATTTATGACACCACCATTGGCTCTCGCTTTCCAAATAAAAAAATTATTGCGCAGTACGGCGGTCATTCAATGCCTGAAACGGGCGATAACGTTGCAGCCGAGTTTGGTATTAGCCGTGAACAAGCTGACTTATTTGCGGCCCAATCACAAGCCAAATATCAAAAAGCCAAAGAAGAAGGTTTCTTTGCCGATGAAATTACGCCAATTGAGGTTTTCCAAGGCAAAAAATTGCCCCCTAAACTCGTTTCAGAAGATGAACACCCTCGCCCAAGCTCAACTGTTGAAGCACTCACAAAGTTAAAACCGCTCTTTGAAGGTGGCGTGGTTACTGCGGGTAATGCCTCAGGTATTAATGATGGTGCAGCAGCACTTTTGATTGGTTCAGAAGCAGCAGGTCAAAAATATGGCCTAAAACCAATGGCAAAAATCTTGTCCGCTGCGGCAGCGGGTATTGAGCCACGCATTATGGGTGCAGGCCCGATCGAAGCCATTAAAAAAGCAGTTGCGCGTGCAGGCCTTACTTTAGATGACATGGATATTATTGAAATTAATGAAGCTTTTGCTTCACAGGTTTTATCTTGTTTAAAAGGTTTAAATGTTGATTTTAATGACCCACGTGTGAACCCGAACGGTGGTGCGATTGCAGTTGGTCATCCACTTGGTGCATCTGGCGCTCGTCTTAGCTTAACAGTAGCGCGCGAGTTAATTCGCCGTAAAAAGAAATATGCTGTGGTGAGCCTATGTATTGGTGTAGGTCAAGGTCTTGCGATGGTGATTGAAAACGTTTCATAACCATTGAACCCAATATCCATTCATCACAACAGCGCAGTGATGAATGGATTTATTTTGCAGAGCGAAATATAATGGCAAAATTATTGCTTTAATTATATTTGAGGATCGAATGTCTCAAAACACGGAAACTGAAAAACCAATAAATTTTGATGAGATACGTTTAGATCCTATTTCGCATATACATCGGGAAAATAACCCGCAATTTATTGCTTCTTTAGCACGCGGTTTAGAACTTTTAAGATGCTTTTCTGCAAATAATCAGGTTCTTGGCAACCAAGAATTAGCAAAAATGACAGGTTTACCTAAACCGACCATTGCACGTATTACCAATACCCTTGTGTCATTAGGTTATTTAAAACAATTGCCTAACTCGACCAAATATACATTAGATATTGGTGTCTTATCTTTAGGATATGCAGCTTTATCTAACATCTCGATTCGTAATATTGCTCATCAATATATGGAAGAGATGAGCCAGTATGTTCAAGCGCCTGTAGCGATGGCAACGCGTGATCGCTTAAATATGGTGTATATCGATGTTGTGCAAATTGAAACTGCATTAAACATGCGCCGTCCAATTGGTTCAACTTTACCACTGCATAGCAGTTCAATGGGCCGAGCATGCTTAGCTGCGACCCCTGAACGTGAACGCAACTTTCTACTTGATGCACTAAAACAAAAGAACCCCGAAAACTGGCCAGCCATAAAACGCTCTTTAGAACGAGCTTTCCGTGATTATCAAGATTATGGATATTGTTTGTCGTTAGGTGAGTGGCATAAAGAAGTGAACTCGGTGGCTGTACCTTTGGTTAGTTCTAAACACGGTCTTTATGTTTTTAACTGTGGTGCGCCAAGTTTTCATTTAAATCCGGAAAAACTTGAAGGTGAAATTGGACCACGTTTAATCCACATGGTGCACAATATTCAAGATGCTTTGAATGAAACACATTAATGATGTATAAATTTATTTTATCGTCTTTATTGTATAAACTTCTATAGTTTACTTTCCATTAGCTATCTAAAGTTATAGTTATATGATGAAGCATAACCCAACTCAATTTATTAATTTTAGTTGGGTTTTTTATAAAACCAAATAAAACTACGCTCTTTCCAAAAGTAAAGCAGATTGAGTAATTATAAGAATTAATAAAATCTTATTTAAACGATTTACCCCCTATAGAAAAATTTTTTAAGTTTTTTCAAAAATACAACAGCACAAAATACTACTTAATTGTTTAATTTTATTAATAACACCTATAAAGAAAATTAATATATTAGAACTTTTATTATTAAAAACAATCTACCCACAAGGTAAAATTAATAAAATTTAAAAAAATCACAAAATGAAAAATATATTTAAATTCAACTTAATATTTAATATAAATTAAAAAATAAATTCAATATTTTAATTTTATATAAAATATAAATATTTTATATAAAAAACTTGAAAAATTAAAAAAAACACAGTATTTTCAGTAATCAAAAATTAACCTATATCATTACTAAAAAATTCATTCCCCAAGGAGGCAGAATAAATCCTTTTACATTACAAAGTGAAAATTTTAATAATCATTTCTTCATGTATTGGTTTAAAACATGGGGATTCTTAACAAATAAAGCTACTACATTGAGTATCTATAATGGTTAAACTTTATCAGGAAAAAATTAATAATACAGAACCTACATTTCTTCCTATTCCGAATACTATATTAAAAGATATACATCTTAAGGATCGTCAATGGTTCACTAAGTTAGTTCATCTTGAGGAAGTTTATCCATATCTAGAAATTATTTGGAAAAATCTAGATTTTTTATTTTCAAAAGAGATTAGAACTACGCATAACAATCTATTATGTGCTATTTCTGAAAATCAGTTTACTAATGATAAAGATTTACTAAGAAAACCAAGTGAATATATAAATTTATTAAAAAATAAAGCTTATTATCAATTTTTTTATACTCAATTTAGCCCTTTATTTAAGACAATTGGTAGTTGGCTTACAGGTATCTCCTCAATCAATTATGCATGGAAAGAAGAAGGTGGAGTATTGCTTAAAATTCATGCAGATATGGTTGGGAGTGGAAATATTTCTCATGGTTTGTCTCATCAATTTGAGTTAGATGCCAGTACGGTAGACTTAATTTTCCCTGATGTATTTAATAATACTTTTACACAAAATCTTAACATTCAGGAGTATGCATTTAATCTACCAGTATTCCTACTCAGTATTGCTCAATTTCCTGAAAAATTATATCCAGAGTCTTTAGGCGTTAATTTAGCAATGGCCCAATATTTAGATAAATTAAGCTTAATTAACCAATATGAAAAAAGTATTTTTAGCAATTTAAAACATAGAAATTTTACTAAAATTTCCATTTTAGCAATTAATCAATATATTAAATATAATAACACATTAGACAAGATTAATAATGGCTATAATACAACCATTAATATTATTAGAAAATTTGAATATTCTCTATTTTCAGATTTAGTAGATTCTAAAAAATTTAGCAATAATACAGCCATGTTATCTTTAATACAGAAGCTAGGAAAATATGGTCATGGATACCATAAGCGTGGCAAGATATCTGACAAACCAATTGACGATTGGCTTATTTCAGATAACTTTTCTCCAAACCAACTTCTTAATGCTTTAGCTTCTTCCAGATATATATCACCTGGACAACCTGATAAAAGTACTTTTGTAAAACTTATCAAAAATCCTAAAGGTGCAATGTTTGGTGTATTTTCAGAACAAGATATTGAGATAGTAGAAACATGGATTAAAGATTTAGCTAATCAAGATATTACACAAACTAATTTTCTTGTTAGTAATAGTAATAACAAGATTAATTCGGTACCTATTAAAGATTTGGATGAAAAAATAATAGCTCCAACAATGGAAACTATTATTAGCTGCTCATGGAGCATCTCTAACATTTATTCTCCAGCCCTTATCACATTGGTGTAGAGAGTTTCTTACCCAAGAAGAAGATGCTGTATTCCATGCTATAGAAAGTTGTCCAAATAATTTCTATCGATTATTCAGTGGAGTATTAGGGAAAGAAGTTCATATCCCATTCTTTAATCATATCCAAAATAGAGCTAATGGCATCCCTTGTTTTGACATGAATGAACTTTTAAAAGATTCTCCAGCATTTAAAGACACAATTTTTGTTGACCGAGTACATTTTAATGACCTCGGTAATGACCAATTAGCACAAATTATTTCAACAAAAATATATAAATGACTTACAAAGGAGATAAAGATGAGAATCATCAAAAATATTTTGAGTCTATTTAAACGCAAGAAAAAGAAAAAAGGAGGTTCTATCTATCCATTACGTTAAAATAAATTCTATAAAATGAAAAAATTCTTTAATAGAATTCGTAAAATAATGCCCATTTAATTTATAAGATGGGCATTTTAACAATCATATGTAAAATAAATAAAAATCCTATAAAAGCCCTGATAAACGTCCGCAAATAATATCTTCTGCTTCTTTGACAATCCGGCTAACCAGTTCATCGCATGTCGGAATATCATGGATTAAGCTTGCCACTAAACCGCATGACCATGCACCTGCATTAACATCGCCCTCAATCATGACTTTTGGATAGACTCCCGCAACTTCTTCAATAATATCTTCAAACTTAATGTTATCGCCTAGCGCTTTTTCTTTTGCCACAATTTTTTCAACAGCAGCATTATTCATGACACGTTCTGTATTTCGCAAAGCACGCATAATTAAACGCGTATCTCTTTCAGTTGCATTCAAAATTGCTTGTTTTACATTTGCATGTACGGGAGCTTCCTGAGTGGCAATAAAACGGGTGCCCATATTAATTCCATCAGCTCCCATCGCTAAAGCAGCCGCGAGTGAGCGTCCATCTGCCATACCACCTGAGGCAACAAATGGGATGTCTAACGCATCAGCTGCTAAAGGCAATAAAATCATATTTGGTACGTCATCTTCACCCGGATGCCCACCACACTCGAAACCATCTACAGAAACTGCATCACATCCAATTTGCTGCGCTTTTAAGCTATGTCGAACCGAAGTACATTTGTGAATTACTTTAATACCAGCAGCCTTTAAATACGGCATGACCTGTTCAGGATTACGTCCTGCTGTTTCTACAATCTTGACTCCACCTTTAATGATTGCCTCTACAAAACCCGGATAATCAGGAGTATTCACCGTTGGTAAAAAGGTTAAATTCACCCCAAAAGGCTTGTCGGTCATTTCTCGGCAACGTGCAATTTCTTTTGCCAGATTTTCAGGTGTACGCTGAGTCAGGCCAGTGATAATACCTAATCCACCCGCGTTCGAAACTGCAGCCGCAAGCTCTGCAAAACCAACATAATGCATACCACCTTGAATAATTGGATGCTCGATTTCAAATAGTTCTGTAATTTTAGTCTTCATATTCTTTCCACTCACCGTTCTATAACTAGCTTCTCATTTCCTTAGTAGAGCTAGATGCTTATTTACGCATAAATCCTGTCATCATTTAAAGTGACTTAAGATAAAAATTTCACAATACAAAATTTTATACCACAATATAAAACAAAATAATTGATAACGGAATTAGTTTTCGATAGCATTATTTTAATAAGTTTAAGTTTTAGACAGTACGTCATCTGAAAAGTATGAGCTTCCACCAACTGAAAGCAGATATTTTTCAAATAGTTAATTTAAAGGAATAAATGATGCAACAGGACAATGTAACTCAAAGCGAGCTTAAAACAGGTACAATTCAGGAGCATTTTGATAAAAATATACTAACGCTCACCATGAGTAACCCCACTAAAAAGAATGCAATTAATTATGAAATGTATACGGCTTTAAGTCAGGCATTAGATAAGGCTGCAACCAATCAAGATGTTCATGTGGTTATACTTACTGGCAAAGGTTCGGCATTTACGAGTGGAAATGACGTTAATGCTTTTGAAAAACGTGATACCACCACTTCAGAACCACCCGCTTCGATTGTTTTTTTAAAAAGCTTAGCAACATTTCCAAAACCGATTATTGCTAAAGTAAATGGTGTGGCAATTGGCATTGGCAGCACTATGCTTCTACATTGCGACCTTGTGTATGCAAGCCAAAACTCTATTTTTCAGTTCCCCTTTGTGAATTTGGGACTTGTACCCGAAGCGGGTTCAAGTTACATCTTGCCAAGATTATTGGGTTTTGCTCGAGCTTCGGAACTTATTTTACTGGGTGAAAAGTTTTCGGCAGACCAAGCAAAAATTTATGGTTTGGTAAATGAGATATTTGAAGCAACTGAGCTGGATCAAGTGGTTGAAGACGTAGCCATTAAACTCGCTCACAAACCAAACCAAGCCTTACAGCTCAGTAAAAAGTTACTAAGAGATATGCCAATCGATGATCTACTCAATCGTATTGATCATGAGTCGACTATTTTCTCGCGTTGTTTACAGGGTTCCGAATTTAAAGAAGCATTAAATGCTTTCAAAGAAAAAAGAACACCGAACTTCCATAAGCAAACAGCCTAAAACCCACCCACTAAAAAGCCAGCCTTGAAAAACAAAGCTGGCTTTTATAAATGAATCAAATACGTTTAGCTAATCTCGGTACGAATATTATTCACCATGTGTAAAAGACGAGGTGCAATATCTTCTTCGAGTTTTTCACGGTTCATAATAAAGCTTGGACCACCACAGTTAAATACCAACAAACCATGTTGTTCATGAATGAGTGGAACCGCAACCGAGTTAACGTCTTTATGCCATTCGCCAATTGAAAAACAATAACCAAAATCTTGGTAGTCTTTAAACGCTTTGTCTAGATCACGGTTAATTTTGATCCAGTCTTCTTTGTGCTTGTTACGAATCGCATTAAGCAAGAACTCTCTTTCATCTTCTGGCATGGCAGCTAAACATGCACGTCCCATCGAACTTAAATGAATCGGTAAATACGTTCCGACTTGACGGCGCATGGTCATATTGCCTTTGCCTTGCACCACGTCAAGATAAATCATATTGAGTCGATCACGTGTTGCCATGGCTACAGCAGCGCCAGCATAGTCTGCCAAATTTTTCATATATGGATGAGCAATAGAGCGAATCGACACGTTAGACAGCATCGAATAACCAAACGCAAGAACTCCTACTGAAAGCTGAAATTTGCTTGAGTTAGGTACTTGTTTGATATAGCCCAAACGCGACAAGGTATGTGTGAGGCGAGTAATGGTTGGTTTTGGCAAACCTGTCATCTGAGCAAGCTCTTGATTGCCCAAATGCTGATGTTTAGGCGTAAAACAACGTAATAGCTCTAAACCACGTGCTAATGCAGTAATAAATTGGCGATCATTTTCATCCTGCATATCTTCAATCGGATGTAATAATTCATGCCTTAAAGGCGCTAATAATTTTTCTGTCGGTTCTGCATCAACTGCATCGTTCATTGTCATACCAATCCATATTTTGTTTCGCACTGCGAAAATTATAATCTATTTTTTCTATAAATAGCAAAAGAGCAAACATCCGAGTCTGCATCTAAAAGATAACTTCATTTAACTCATTAAAGCGAAAGATTAAATATTTTATTTTCTGATTTTAAATATAATTTTAACCTTCCGCTTTTAAATCAATTACCCAATTACGCCCTTTTCTTTGAGCTCAGCTAGTTTTTCAGGAGAAACTACTCGACCTAAAACCGACTGCGTATGTTCACCCAACAATGGAGGAGCTGTTTTGTATTCAACAGGCGTTCTAGAAAGTTTGATTGGCGAGCCAATTACCTTCAATTTCTCACGTTGAGGATGGTTCATCTCGACTAACATTTCTCGGGCAATCACTTGTGGCTCTTGAAAAGCTTGTTCCAAGTTATTAATCACACCAACGGGAACTTTAGCAGCATAAATTGCATCTACCCATTCATCTGCTGTTTTTGTTAAAAAGTGTGTTTGTAAAATTCCGATAATTTCATCACGATGCTTGATTCGGTCCGCATTTCGGGCAAAACGCGCATCATTTGGTAAATCGGGTAAACCAATACTACGACAGAGTTGAATAAACTGAGTGTCATTTCCACATGCAATAATAAAATCACGGTCAGAAGCTTTGAACACTTGATAAGGCACAATATTAGCGTGTGCATTGCCATAACGCTTAGGAATATTTCCTGATGACAGATAGTTCATTCCCTGATTTGCCATTGTGGCAATTTGAACATCAAGCAAAGCCATATCAATGTATTGGCCTAAACCTGTCACATGTCGGTTGAGTAAAGCAGCCTGTATGGCAATCGTTGAATAAAGTCCCGTGGCTAAGTCAGAAAATGCAACGCCTACTTTTTGTGGACCCCCACCCGGCAAATCATCACGCTCACCTGTAACTGACATGAGTCCGCCCATACCCTGAATAATAAAGTCATAACCGGGCTCTTCTGCTCTTGGGCCAGTTTGACCAAAACCAGTAATCGAGCAATATACCAGTTTAGGATTAATCGCAGATAAAGACTCGTAATCCAAACCGTACTTTTTTAAAGACCCTGCTTTGTAGTTTTCAATCACGACATCGGTGTCTTGAATGAGGGCTTTAATCAATTCTTGGCCATCAGGACTGGCAATGTCGATGGCAACCGATAATTTATTATGGTTGGTAGACTGATAATAAGCGGCTTCTTGAGTGTCTTGGCCTGAGTCATCTTTCATCCAAGGTGGTCCCCAAGAACGGGTATCGTCACCAACTTTCGGTCGTTCAATCTTGATTACTTCTGCGCCTAAATCGGCAAGAATCTGCCCACACCAAGGTCCAGCCAACACCCGACTTAAGTCAAGTACCCGAATTCCATTTAAAGCACCCATCTTCATTCCACTATATTTTGTGACTTATTTCCTATAAGAAAACTTATCCATTTAAAATTTCGCATAGCGATATATTTTTTTAATATACACAGCTCATTTGAAAAATCAAACTTTAATTTTCCACTAAAAATAATGATTTTTTATAAGAAAATATAGCTTAAATAAATCAATATATTAGCCAAACATAAATCAACAACAAAGTATCGCATTGCGAAATTAATTTTCAAAATATATTGTTTTGCGTTCATCCTTTGATTACTATCGCTTCAAATATTGGTGATTTTACGAACATCACATTGATGTTTTCTGCATGTAGTAAAAGGACGAGACTATGATTCGAGATCAGGAAACCTTAAATCAATTTGTTGATATGATTCGACAATTTGTTGAAGGTGTATTAATTCCTCATGAGAATGAAGTCGCTGAAACGGATGAAATTCCTCAAGATATTGTTGAGCAAATGAAAGCTCTCGGCTTATTTGGTTTAACCATTCCTGAAGAGTACGAAGGTCTTGGACTAACAATGGAAGAAGAAGTCTATGTGGCTTTTGAATTAGGTCGTACCTCTCCTGCTTTTCGCTCTCTCATTGGAACCAATATTGGCATTGGCTCAAGTGGCCTGATTATTGATGGGACCGAAGCACAAAAATCATTTTTCTTGCCACGTTTAGCACGTGGTGAAGTGATCAGCTCTTTTTGCTTAACCGAACCGGACGCAGGTTCTGATGCGGCATCTTTAAAAACCAGTGCAGTAAAAGATGGCGATTTTTATGTGTTAAACGGCACTAAACGCTTTATTACCAATGCACCTCATGCTGGTGTATTTACAGTCATGGCACGCACAAACTTTGACATTAAAGGTGCTGGCGGCATTTCTGCCTTTATTGTTGATAGCCAAACTCCAGGCATTTCTCTTGGCAAACGCGATAAAAAAATGGGACAAAAAGGTGCCCATACCTGTGACGTTATTTTTGAAAATTGCCGCATCCCTGCTTCGGCACTCATTGGCGGTGTTGAAGGTGTTGGTTTTAAAACGGCCATGAAAGTACTCGATAAAGGCCGTTTGCATATTGCTGCCTTGAGTGTCGGCGCAGCAACACGAATGCTAGATGATTCTTTAAATTACGCCATCGAACGCAAGCAATTTGGACAACCGATTGCCGAATTCCAACTCATTCAAGCCATGCTTGCCGATTCAAAAGCTGAAATTTATGCAGCTAAATGTATGGTCTTAGACGCTGCCCGCCTACGCGATGCGGGACAAAACGTTAGCACGGAAGCTTCTTGCGCAAAAATGTTTGCAACCGAAATGTGTGGCCGCGTTGCTGATCGCTGCGTACAAATTCATGGTGGTGCGGGTTACATCAGTGAATATGCCATTGAACGTTTTTATCGAGATGTTCGTCTGTTCCGTCTCTATGAAGGGACCACTCAAATTCAACAAGTGATTATTGCCCGAAATATGATTCGCGCTGCGTCTTAATCAAATTTAAAGCACTTCAAAACGACTTGAAGTGCTTTTTATCAAATGTAGGTAATGGATTATGGCTACAAATTACAAAGAAGGTCTTTCTCGTATACAGCCTCATACGTGGAAAATAGCATTTATTTTTGCATTTCTGGCACTGTTGGTAGATGGTGCAGATTTGATGCTGCTGTCTTATAGCTTAAATAGTATTAAGGCAGATTTTGGATTAAGTTCAGTACAAGCAGGTATGCTTGGCAGTTTTACATTGGCAGG
>NZ_JEYB01000004.1:0-117756 GCF_000582255.1 Acinetobacter sp. 1566109
CTAAATTTAATAACACTAAGCATTGCGAATTGGCTTTGATTACAATTGCTCGTCTTTGCACGGTTCTTGTAATTCGGGGTGATGGTTCACCATAAAATTACGGATGTAGATGGCAACTTTTGTGTCCTTTTCATACGCAATTTTCTTGAGGACTTTTAACTGAGCTTTGGTCCAGCGGACTTGAGTGAGTTCAGTGTGTTTAGGTTTAGTTTGAACATTTGATGTAGTCATGCGAAAATCACCATAAATCGTACTTAGATACTTAGTGTTATTAAATTTAGTACTATTTATGGTGATTTACAAGTGCTTTTAAGGAAAAAGTATGAAAAATGGTGATTTTTCTAATCGTGGTGAACGTTTAAAAGAAGAACGTAAGCGCTTGGGCATAGGTACACAAGATGAGTTGGCCGAGATTTTAAACGTTAAAAAGAACTCAGTTGTGCGTTATGAAAAGCACAATGCACCTTTAGACACTGACCAGTTAGATTTGCTTGAAGATCATGGGTTTAATATTGCTTATATTCTTTGGGGAGCTTCGGAACTTAAGAGCAGTGAACTGGCAGATGATGAAGTAAAGCTGATTCAGTTATACCGTCAAACACGTGAAGAAATGCGTTCGGGGTTAGTCTCTATAGCTGAGACTTATGCAAATCAATTTAAATAAAATATGAAAAAATGAACATAACTGACTTTCAAAAAAAAATGATATGGGGTGTAGGAGTTCTATCTATTGTTTGTTTATGGATAGCTTTTCCATTTATTTTTAAACTTTTAATTGAAGCTTATAAATTTCCAAAGGACTTCACGGATTTTGGACCTTTTGGCGATATTTATGGAAGTTTAAATACGCTTATCTCATCCATTGCTTTATGTGCAGTTGCTTATTCGACTTATTTGCAAATTACTTCTTTAAATGAAACAAGAGTGACTAATAAGGAGCAATTGAAGTTAGCTGAAAAATCACATCAAGAACAATTAAACGAATCTAGGAATGCTATTTTTGCTAATCAGTTCTATTCATTGCTTAATTATAAAAGAGAAAAATTTAATAGTATTGTTCTAGAGTGTAGGAATAATGAATATCAAAAAGAAATAAAAAAGGCTAGCGGTTTAACAGTTATGCAAATTCTAACTACAGATTTTGTTGCTAGATTAAGTAGTAACCCACTATTTTTTGAAAATCTTAGCGAATCCGAAATACGTGACCATTTTTTTGAGGTAGGACGTCATTTATTTACGGATTCAATCAGTCCTGTTGTCTCTTATTTTTTTATCTATAAAAATTTGATTAATTTAATTAATGAATCAGAAATTTCTGCAAAAGATAAGGCTCATTTCTTGGATGTCCTTTGTAATTCTATGTTCCAAGAAGAACAAATGGTTCTATTTTGGATTGCACCTGTCTTCCCTGATATAAAAAGATTTATTGAGAATAGTTATATATTTAATCAAATTTGGTATGACGAGAGTTTAAAGAATTATGGTTTAAGATTTCATAAAATCAAAACTTTCCGTATTAGTGGTTGGGTAGAATTATTTAAAAAAAATGAGAGTGAAAACCCGACCTAAGTCGGGTTTTTTAATTCATTTGGCATGAACCGCGCGGTTAATGTTTACCACTTGGTGATGTAGCGTGTTGATGATGGCGCTAAATTCTTGTTCTTTTAAACCATCATCGACTTTCATTTTTGAAAAGGCAAAAAGTAAGTTTTGAAGGTTCTCAAGTGGATATTCAATTTCTTCCAGTATTTCTTCGGCCGTCATTTTCTTTTGGCTATTAACGTCTAGTGTTGAGTGCATTTCTCCCCCTGTCTATTGATCATGGGTCTATTTTCTTAAAATCTGCTTTGAAAATATAGATAGTGGCGACACGTTGTGTCGCTTATCTGTTTGATATTATGAAATTTTCCATAACATTAGCCCATTTCAGGTGCTGATATAGCGAGCTTTTTAATGTCGAAAACCATGCATCTCACCGTTTTATTGATGATCCCACTCTGTACAGGGTGGTTATGTTGCATAAAGACAGGGAAGGGAGCACTGCTTTGCATGAGGATGCTAGACAGTTGGTTTCGTGGCGGCAAACCTTCAATGCACTCGTAGATCTGCCCGAGATTAAACGCCAGTAAGTTGTGCTTACGGCTATGGTTGAGTTTATCTATTCCGTAGTTATGAACTGATGCCCAGAAGTCTTCTAGAGTTTTATTTTGAATGAGATTTTTAGACTCAAGCGTTAGGCAGTTAATGGGTAAAGTTTCACGGCACAGATTAGATTTGTTGTGCCAGATGACTTCAGCACTTTCCATGTAACCGTTTTGGTCATAAAGAATTTTACTGACCGTGTAGAGCGGACCACCAGACTTGAGCTGAACCACAGCACCTACATGAATTTGGTCATGGTTGCCTTGCGTATTGTAGAGCATGGCTGCCATGTGGTTAAAGGTGTTGATATAAGCTTCTTTGATTTGTGCTGCTTTGGCACCTGTAAAACCCATGACTAAGAAAATAAAACCGTCTTTGGTCATTTCATAATATTTAGATTCGCGGGTTGCACCATTCCCAATTTCAACTGTCTGAACATGAGCGCAAAAATGCGCTGATGTAAATTCAGGAGAACATTCTAAACTTTCTATTTTTCGTAATACGTCTTTGTGCTGTTTACCAAAAAGCTCGGCCACTTTGAGGCTAGAAGTTTTGACTTGCTCGTTTTGAATAAATACAGCATCTTCAACATAAGTGACTGCGTTCATAGCTATACTCCCAATTTGTTAGATTGAGAGAAATGATACAGAGCTTGAAGTGAAAACAAAGGCGCACAAGAGGTGTGCAAAAGGCGCGCAAAAAATTTATTCATGACTTAGGCTCCCCAAAACAAAGTTGAGAAGGTAAAGCCGGCAATACTTAGGAAGATTGCAGCATCAAATATGTTTTTGATGAGTTTTTGACGTTTGAGCTTGTGCTGGCGTTTTTTGAATGCAGCCAAGTCTTTGACTGGAGTATGTTCCTGAACGGAATTTTGAGTAGGGGCGTTCTTGAAAGCGAATGAGTTCATTTGCTATTCCTTGTATCAAGCTTAATAAAACCTGACGCCATTACTTCCTACGATAATGGTGACAGACTGAACAGGAGTAGGAATTACCGTGATACAAGAAACGGCCAGCCGAAGCTGTCCTGTCCAGCCTGCCATGAACAGCAAAGCTGAATTTTACGCAAAAAAATAGCCCGAAGACGGACTTTTATGCGTCTTGTATCTGTTTTTCAGGTTCCTACGCCTGACTAAAAAGACTTATGTCTCTCTAGCGTTTTTACAGTAGCTTAGATACTATTACGCGTCAAGACTTTATAATAATTTTTGGGGTGGGAATTACATGTCAACTGATGAAGCTACAATTAAACTAACCGAAATTATTAAGCAGCAAACAGATGAACTTAATCAAAAAATAGAAAAAAATGCAGAGATTCAAAATGGTCTTTTAGAGAATATTCAAAAGACAATTGATTATTTTTATGAGTTGAAAGACGGTAATCATATTAGTGAAGAAGCAATGACTAAATATCCTCTTCATTTAGATAACTGTAAACGTGGTATTAATAACTGTATAATTCTTGCAGAAAGATTAAAAAGTTATGTGTCAAGTGTTAATGAGCACCATGAAGACTTAAGTTATATGGAGTCATTGAATTTAACTTTAACTAGTATGATCAAAGAATATGATGCCTATAATTTCTATAAATTGCCTAATGAAATTGGAAGTGCAGAGGCAAGTTTAATAATTGGTGAAAATTTTATAACAAATTACACTACTGAGAAGAAAAAATTTAATCAAATAATTGTTAAAGAAATAAAAGAAATGTTGGATGAGGCAGAAAAAGAATTAAGAGACTTTAAAATTTTAAAGAATATTTTAAAAAATTTAAAAACTGAAGATTATTATTCAAATGAAAGTAAAAAGTATAAAATAGCACATTATATTTACTTAGGGCTTTTTTTAGTCACTCTTATTGGTGCTTTATGTATTTCAGCATATTCAATTTGTGCTGAACCTATATACTTTCTAGATAATTTTGATTATTGGTTTTTAAAAATATCATTTATTTTAGTTGTTATCACATTGGTTTCTTTCTTTATAAAGCAATCATCTCATTATCAAAGTTTAGCTGATCAAGCCAACCAGACTCGGTTGGAAATACAAGCATTTCCAACTTTTGTGACTGGAATTGAAAAAGCTGATGAAGTTGCAATTCGCAAAGAACTCGCACTTAAATATTTTGGACGTGAAGTTGATAAAACTGCTCATAAAGATATGGGTAATTTAGTTTCTGACCAAATGAAAAGTACAACTGAAATGGTTAAAGCTACAACAGAAGCAATTAAGAATTTAAAGGGGTAAATAAGACTAAAGATACAGATATAACCTTTTAAGAATTAAGAAAAATATAGATTATCAATAGTATCTTGGATACTATATAGCCAACTTTATTTTAATAATAAAATGAGATTGGTGCCATCATGGAAGTTGATTTAAATCGTATAAATTTCAATGCGAATCAAAGTAAATTAGGTAATTTGTTTTTAGGTTTTTTTGAGGGTTTGTTCTTAGATGGTCGTGTGCGTTTACAGGAAATTGAAGCCTTAATTAAATGGGTAGAGCAATATCCAGAAGCTGTAACAGTACCTCATTTTGAACCGCTTTATCAGGTTCTACTTAAAGCAGCTGAAGACCCGCAGTTCTTATTAGCGAATCACCAAGAAGTTCAAGCACATTTAGATTTATTCAAAAACTCAAAGTACTTTAAAGAACATACTTGTGATGTCCAAAGATTACATGGCGTGTTAGCAGGTTTGGCCTGTGATAGTGATTATACAGATGATGAGGTATTAGCTTTAAATGCTTGGTTGGATCGTCATGAATATCTGAAAGATGATCCTATCTATAAAGAAATAATTCTTGCTTTGAATCATGTACGTATTTTAAACCGTGTTAGTAGTGATACAAAAGAAGTTCTACGTTTAACGTTGGCTAAATATATCCAGCTCAATAATTTTGGTTTACCACAAGTTAGAGTATCTAGCTCTGAAGATAATAAAAATCCTGATTTCTACCATGGCAACGTTGAAATCATTGGCAAGACCATTTGTTTAACTGGTGCATCTGCTCGTTATAGTAAAGCAGAATGGAAACAGGTGATCGAATCACAAGGTGGTATTTTTAAAGATGATCTCACCAAAACTGTTGATTATCTCGTGATATGTAATAAGGGTAATCCTCATTGGGCACATATGAGCTATGGGCGTAAGTTTGAACAGGCTCTGAAGTGGCAAAAAGATGGAGCGAATATTCGTATTTTAACTGAAGATGATTTTGTGAAAGTATTGGGACAGGAGTAATGCATATTTATTATTACTGTGTGATGACTTAAAAATCGATGTTTAAAACTTTAATTTGGTGAGTATCTTAGTTACTATTAAAATGTAAGATAAAGATATTTATAAGGGCTAGTAGTATAATGATAGAAATGATTGAGCAAGATGGTTATTTGTCTACTTTAAAAGAAATGAGTCCAACAAGTGGCGGTATCTCTGCAAAAACATATTTAGCTGAAGTTCTATGGCCAGATGGTGAAGTCATTGAATCATTTGTTAAACTTTTTCCTGTAAATACTCGAATTAAAGAAATTATTAATGAAAGTTTTGGTTTCTTGCTAGCTAATTCAGCCAATTTGCGACAATCAAGTCGTGCAGCTTTGATCAAGCTTGATGTAAGTGAATTTTCTATTGATACCTCAACGGATAGTTTTGCTCAGACCAACGGTTTTGTATATGGATGGGTTACATCAAGTCTTGGCGGTAAAGATCTAAAAAAGGTCTATCTTAAGAATCCGCAGGAGATTGCTAATGATGAAGCACAACAGATTATTTCATTACTCGATTCTTGGCCGAACTTTAAATCTTTAGTTGCTTTTGATGATTGTATTGGGAATATTGATAGAAATATTGGGAATCTAATTTTTATTAAAAAGGATGACATTGGAATAATTGATCATGGTCAAATTTTTGGTGTAATTGATTGGCAGTATGAATCAATCGACCCAACATTCAATTGTACAAACTACATGCTCAATGCATTCAAAGCACAATACAATGGAACAATTATCCACCCTGCTATTTATCAACCTATATTAGATGTTGCTGCTAGAAATAGCAGTTTTTATGATAAAGACAAAGTAGATATTCATGGTTGTATCACTCATATTGATCAAACAATAGGTAGCAATTTAGATAAAAAGATTGATGATTTTTTCAATTATTTTGAAGTACGTTTTGCTACCATAGCAACTCGTTTGCCTCATGCATTAGCTGCTTAAATAGGTAGATTCATATGTCAAATATAATTAAAGGTGAATGGTCACTTGTGCAGTGGAACCCTGATATAGCTACTGAAGAATATCTAAATATTGGTGTTTCATTTAAGCACAATGGTAGAAATTACTTCAAAATGCTTGATAGTTTCAATCGCGTAAATTGCTTATATGATGAGGATACTGTACAGCATCTTCAGGATGTTATTGAATTATCTTTAAAAGCTTTTAAAGGAGATAATTTTTATTTTTCAGACCAAATTCGTTTGATAGATAAAGGCTTAGCTAAGGGCCTTAATGAAGAAAAGATTCTGGAAAGATTGTACACTCGTGTTGTTACTTTAGGCAAAACTCATGCATCAAAGAGTAAAGTGAAGAATGATTTTAAGTACATTAAAAATGAGCCATTCTTAAAACGTGCTACAACTAACCTCAGACAAAAAATTAAAAGTAAAAATGAATATAAGCATTTATTAGATCTATTCCCTGAAGATAGTTATTTAAGAAAAAATAATAGTGATTTGTATGTGCCTATGCGAAGTTCTTCTAATTACGGAAGTTTTGTTTCTGTCGTCACAAACAATGTAGATACCATCAATACAAATTACTTGATGTTGGCAACAGATCTTTTAACAGCATCTCAATTAGATCAAAAAGGCGCAAACTTTTTTGTTTTAAGACCTTCTGCAGAAGAGTTGAAGAAGTTAGATGAGGAAAAGGTTGATGAAATTGGAGAGACCTTAGATAAATTAGATTTCAAATTTAAAGGCTATAAGTTTAATATTGAAAGTGCAGATTCTGAAGAAGAGTTGAATGACAAAATGTTATTTTGGCTAGGTGAAGAAGCTGCATGATTTTTGAAATTAACCTTTTAACACAGCTTAAAAGGTTAACTAAAAATAATATAGAAAACAGATCAAGCAATATAGAAGTTTGGTAGGAAACTTTTAAGACAAGGTATTTACCGTAAAATAATAAAGCCCCATTGAAGGGGCTTGGCGTTATGCGACAAGATATAAGAACATGGAACTACTTAAAATAATGCCCATGATCATGCCGATTAAGATCGGGTATAGCTGCATTTATTACTCCCGTATGGATTTGCTGATTTAACTTGAGTTGGCTTTTGTTTTGGAGATTTTCTTCCTTATAAAAAGCCTTCATCTCATGGATGTACCGAGTAAATTGATAATCCAGAATCATCCAAAAAATAATGAGGGCTAAAACAAGAATAACGATGAAAAAGATTAGGAAATTTGTCATTTAAAAGTACCTTTTTGAAAGTTTTTCTTGTGTATTTTTACATTCAACACAAAGGGTTACAGAACCATAGCGCTGGCGCTCAACAGGAATATCATTTCCGCATTCTTCACATTCAGTTAGGGAAGGGCGGCTAAAGTCTTTAAGTTGAATTTGGACCTGTTTAAGTTGTAGTTCTTGAGCAATATCAATTTTGTCTGTCATGCGTGCTCCATTTTCCAAGTACGGTCTGGAGTAGGTAGGTTAATTTCAGGATTAGGATGAGCTGGAGGGGAAAGCTGGATCTTTAATTCAAAGAATCCTTGAGCAGTAAAACCACACTCTAAGTTTTGACACTGTCCCTGAAATGAACGGAGTAAAGGATTAAGTTCAGTACTTGAACGGATTGAAAAAGGTTCACCGCAGTGAGGGCATTTATAACGGGATCTTGGTCGAGCCATTTCGTTACCTGTAGGTTTAATTATTTACGATTTTATAACAAAATCACTATAAATGGTGATTTATAATAATTTGTATCGAAAATTGATTACCCTTTTGTCCTTGCTTTCCCCAAAGCAAGGATTTTTTTTATTTGCCCTTTTTAGCTTTATCTATTCGGGCTTGTTCTCTTTTTAAGGCAATAATCGCTGTCTTTTTTGTTTTATAAATTTTAATGAGTTTTAAAGGATTGCTTTGATCACCCGAAGTAAGCTTCTGGTCTTTTCCATTGTCACGATAAAAAACGATTACTCCGGTGTAGTCGGCATAGTTGCGACCGGTCCGTTTTTTGTTTTGTTTTTTTAATTCTTTATCTCCATCTTTATCAGGCTCAAAAAGAGTTGAAACATCATCTGCATTTGGTAGCTGTACCTCTAGCTCAACACTCGTTGTAAACCCTCCGTCAGTTAGATTATGAGTGACGTTGGTGCCCAGCCATACGATGTCATCAATTTGTGGTTTTAAACCGGTAAAAACAAACTCTTGTTCCGGGATAAGTTCCGGTTGGCCAAAGGCAAAGGTATATGACAATTTCTGAGATGTACGTTTGCAACGGTTGAATTCAGCTTGTGCCGCTAATTCAGCCGTTTTTTTATCACGGTGAACGTAGCGGATCTCTTTTAAATTGTCTTCATTGTCACCAATGACTACATACAGCTTTTTAGATTTACTTGAATCGTAATAGTAGGCTTTAACACCAGTGATTCTGTCAGTACCGGTACCAGTAGTGTAATTGTGGCCATCACCATCAGATCTAAAAATTTGGGCGGTAGGAAGGGGCAATCCTGAAGCGGTTTGACTGGCCCCACGAGGTAGTAAAATTAAATGGCCATTTTTTACAGTAGCAATAGCATCATGTTCGTCTGCAATCCGGGTAACTAAATTGGCGTCACTTTCGTTCTGAGCAATATATGAAATTACTCGGTTGGCCAGTGTGTCATGCACAATTGTTTTAAGCGCATATTCAGCACCAACGGTTTCAAAAATCATCTGTATTGATTTATTACTAAAGCTACGTTCACGCTTTTGCTTTAAGCCTTCAGATACGTCATTACTGAAGGCTGAAATACTTAAAACGTCCGGTGCACCACGATGAGTGACGGATTCAACTTTGTATTTCCCTTTGTCCACTAAGCCCGTATTTGACCAACCAATCCATACTTGAATAATTGCTCCTTCAGGGGGGATTTCTAATTGGCCATCAGAATCATCAAGATCAATGTCCACAGAGTCCACAATAAGACCACGATTATCTTTAATACTGAGAGAAATTAACCGGTCGACAACAAGAGGGGATATGTCATTTCCGTCGACTTCTAGGCGATAAATTGGGAAAGGATATTCAGTTTCAGCCTGATATGATTCAGCTGCTTCATTTAGCATATTGGTGATTTGATTAAGCATTTATATCAACCTATTTACTGCACCACCAGCCATGCCGATGAGTGTGCCGAGTAGCGTCGGTTTCCATTCCTTCACAATCTTTAGTGTCAAAGTAAATTCTGTTTTGCGGGCAGCACCATCTTTAAAGAAATAGGTTTTTGTCTCTTCCATATTTTCAATAATAACTAGGCCATAAATCTTTCCGGTTCCTTCAATCAATGTGTAGGCCATGCCTGTGTCTGCCATACGACGGACTTGATCTAGTACAATTCGGTTGTTGGTCAGTTCGTGGTAAATTTCTCCCTTCAGGGTAATGGTATCTTCACCTTTTCCCGCGAACTGGTAAGCTGGAGTAGAGCCAACCCGGCTATTGCTTGGATGTCTCCAGTTAGTAACACGTTGCAGTTCTTGATATGCAGCTGTTCGCAATGAAAATACGAACAACCCTAAAGCCATCATCATTTTGTCTACTCCGTATCAGTCAAAAATCTACGACGAGCATCGCGTTCTTCTTGTTGAAGGCGTACCATTTCAGCTCTTAAAGCACGTGCAGTTTCACGAACGGGTTGACCGTGCTCTGCTTTAATGGTGATTTGAATTGTGTCGTTACTAATGAAGCTGCCACCGCGTTGTGCCCGGATTGGCGTCACTGGTGTAACCTTTGCTGTGGTACCAGTACTAATCACATTTTGAGTAGCTTGCTGTGTCGCTTTAACGGGTAAGTTATGGTTCTGTGAAATACCTAATGCCATACCTTGCATGGTGTAGTCACCAATGCCCATAAACACACGGGAAGGGGAATGGATACCTAGAAGATTTCGGGCTTTTTCAATAACACCAGTTACGGCTCCGGAGAGAGCAGTTTTAACCTCACCGATTTTAGAAAGAATTCCATTTTTTAAGCCAGTCAAAATCATGGCCCCAAACCCTGTGAATTTCGCGGGCAGATCTACACCGAACCAGGACAAGACTTTCGCAAATGCAGCATAGAAAAGCCCAATAGGGGACCAGTTAATAATTAGGGCAGATACGCCTTTAATTCCGCCATTGAAGGCAGTTTTAACTGTATTCCAAATGCCAACAAAGAATCCTTTGATAGGTTCCCAATTCTTATAAATGAGATAAGCAGCTCCAGCCACGGCTGCAATAATGCCAAGGATGACTAAACCAGCTGGGGAGACAATGGCTCCTAATGCACTAAACCCAATCCCTAATGTGGAAAAGGTCATTTTGAGCATAGCAAGGGGACCAAGTAGCGCTAAAACTCCAAGTGATAAAGCGCTTATAACAGCAATAATAGCTATGCCACCAACAGCAATTTTTACCAGACTTGAGGCTAATGCAGGGTTGCGGGATGCCCAATCTTGAACAACTGCCATCACAGAGGTGAATTTGCCAAGCATGGTATTAATTGGGGGTAAAAGTACATTACCAATATTGATCGCCAGACCCGCTACTTGGTTCTTGGCCAACTGGATATTATTGGCTGTAGTTGCTGCACGTGCGGCATATTCGGCTTGCATTGAACCAGCATATTTAGATTTATCTCCTACCATTGATAGGTTTTTCTCAAGGGCTTCCATGTTAGTAAGTAATGGTGCAATAGAGCCTAAAGATTCAGATCCAAATAATTCTTTTAAGGTGGCAGCCTGTTTATATTTATCTAATTTTGAAATTGCTTTTATTACTTTCAACGTTGTAGCTTCAGCATCAGTTTGCATGTCTTTAGCAACTTGGCCAGCATCTAAGCCTAGATCTTTATAAGCAGCTCTTTGACCTTTAGTGGCAGACTCTCCAGCAACTAAAGCAAGCATCATATTCTTAATACCGGTTGCTGCAATTTCTTCTGCGACACCCATGCCCCGAATAGTGGCACCAAGTGCTGCAATAGATCCAGAGGCAAAACCACCAACTTCACCGAGAGGGCCAATACGTTGAACAATATCCATGATGCCTTTTGCTGCAGCTGGAGTGTTATTGCCTAGATAGTTAATTTTGTCAGCAAGAGAGACGACTTCTGGTTGAGACATTTTAAAAGCTGTACGCATTTCGGCCATAGCTTGACCAGACTCTTGAGCAGAAATGTCAAAAGCAACGCCCATTTTTACCGCGGATTCAGCAAAACCTAGCAGTTCATTTTTTGCAATTCCAGATTGACCACCAGCTGCAACAATAGCTGCAATATCTTTGGCAGCCATTGGAAGTTCGGTGGATAGCCGGATGATGTCATCACCCATGATTTTGAACTGTTGTGGAGTTTCAAAATTGACGACCTTTTTCACATCTGCCATTGCAGATTCATAGTCAATTGCCAGGTGTACCGGAATAGCCATTGCAGCTGCTCCAGCTCCAGCAACCATTAGACCTTTCTTGGCCAGATCCGATGCTTTAGCCATACGTCCTTGCATTTGCTCATACTGCTTTTGAGCTTTCTGGTGACGTTCTAAAGATTCCTTTTGTTTGTTAATTTCCATCGTCGTGAGATGGATTTTATTCTTCAGCTCTGATTCATCATCAGCCAAGTTGTCGACACTAATACCAGCCTGATTAAGTTCACGGACTAAAGCCGTCATTTCAGTACCTTGATTTTTCTGAGCCGCTTTCAGACGTTTTTGTGCAGCTTCAGCACGTGCTAAATCCTTAACCATCTGCTCAGTAGGGGCACCAATATTCATGGCTGTTTTGAGCTGTTTAAGTGTTTCCTTATTCTGTTCAATGGCCTGTGTAGTTTTTTCAGATTGTTCTTTAAGCTGCCTGAAGCCTGAAATTTTGCGTTGCTGGGCTTCTAGTGCCTTCAGTTCAGATGAAGTCTTTTTAAAGGCATCTGATAAGGTTTTAGAGCCACCAACGATTGTTTTTATAGGGCCAGATAATTTATCAACTGCATTAAATAGGACTTCTAATTTTAAATCTGCCATTGGTGGACTCTAATTAGTTAGTTTGATTTCTTAAGAGAGCTCTACGATGCCATTTGCTCAATTCAACAATATCCATGTCATCGTAAGTACTTGGTGGCCAGTGGAAGATGACGGCAATATTAGCTATTGCCTCATCTACATCATCGACCAGCTCTAGGCTGTCTGAGCCTTGATTTCCTTCTGTAAGGCTTTCGGGTACAAAAAAGTGACCAAATGCCCTCCTAAATTGGCAAAATCTACAGGGTCCATTTGGTAGATTTGCTGAGGTGTCAGTGCTGGGGAAGTAACACGTGGAAGGACTTTACAAAGTGCATCTACGTCATGCTGGTAAATAGCCTGGAGACTGGTACCACTTAATGCCTTTACACCCGGTTTACGAATTGTGACCTGAGTAATCATCTGTTCACCCATACGGATTGGTTCTTCTAAATTCACCACTTCTTCATTCGGGTTTTTAATTTGTTCCTGGTTAATCGCTTGATCAATTTGATTCATGTGGAAATATCCTAAAAGTTAAATAAAAAACCTTCTGCAGTACTGGGCTACAGAAGGGAAGGAAACTTATAAAATGCCTAAGATGTTGCGTTGTTTTTCAAGACGATCTACGCCACCGATCATTTCTTTCATGCCAAGAATGTCAATTTCGACTTCAACAACACCGTTTACTGTCAGCTTGTAGTAAACACAGTTCGTCACAACTTTATGTTCTGTGTCTTCACCAGGTGTTGATTCACCACCGTCAATTTCTTCGTGGCGACCTTTAACAACCACTTCAACGGCATCATATTCGCCATCATCATCTCGCTGGTATGCCCCAGCAAAACGGAGATAAACACCGTCAATTTTTTCCATACCAAATTGACGGAGTGTCAAAAGATCTAAACCACCATAAGTTGACTCAAGTACTAAGCCATCATCGGACATGCCTAAATCGACTTTTACGGTCCCGTTCATACCACCGCCACGGTAGTCTTCAGTTTTACGGCCTAACTTGGGTAAAGTCACAGTTTTAACTTTGCCCAAGTAGCTATTCCCTTCATTAAAGAAGTTCATATTTTTTAATTTTGGAGGTAAAGCCATGCGTTATGCTCCTTAAGCTTTTACAGATGCAGCAAAGTTAGCGAGATAACGATCCGTAATACGTTGGCGGAATGTCAGATCTTCTAACGGTGGGACAGGGGTGTAATCGTAATCAGTGGCCAATTTACCCACCTTCAACGTATCTGGAGTATTTGCTTCAGGATCGAACCAGGCGTCACCACCAATGAGGTATTTATTACGCGTGAGTTCACGTAGCTTGGCCTTTTGACCTTCAAGAATGTCCGTGACCAACGAACCATGAAGAGGTAAATCATTTGCCCACATGTGTGCTTCAGCCATGGTGTCAGCCAATACTTGAGCAGTACGTGTATAGTTTTCAAATAGGAATAATGGATCATCTGAACATGTACGAGATCCCCAAAAACGGAAGCCTTCATGCTGAATTAAAGTGGTGACTTCATTACTGTTGAGATAGCCAGCGTCAGTAGCTGGATCTTGCAGATCCCAAGTCACATCAGCATCAATGCCAGTAACACCAGACACAGCAACGTTTGAAAGAGTTTTATGCCAGCCGATTTCGTTATCAATTTTTGCACGTAATCCCATAGCAACTGCTACAGCTGGCACTGTTTCTGTTTGAGCAGTTGTTGTATTAAATGCTACAAAGTTCGGCCAAATGATCATGAGTTCACGTGCTGCAAAAGCTTCACGATATGCCACAGCTTCTTCTTTGGTTTTACAGCCCCATGCATACGCATAAGCCATAGCACGTAACTTTTTAGCAATAACAACTAATTCAGTAGCAACTGGCTGAGTATCAAGCCCAGGTGCGCCTAAAATACGCGGCTGAACCCCTAATTTTGATTTGGCAACAAGTAAAGCTTTAAGGCCGGTATATTTACCTTCAGCGGTAACAGTACCCACGACGTTTGCAGTTTGAGCTGCTTCATCAACTGCAGTGGGTACACGGACCACGACACAAATAGCGTTGGTCTGGTTGGCCATATTTTGAAGTACTTTTGCTAAAGTTCCGTTTTTACCGGCTTTAGCTACTGCAGCTTGTATATTTGTAATTAGTACTGCTTGGTTTTCTGGAAATACTAATGGGTCTGCATCATCTGCAGTTGCAACAAAGCCCGGAATTGCAGTTGCAATGGTTCGGATTGGCCGGATCCCATCATTGAGTTCAAGGACACGGATTCCGTGGTGGTATTGATCTATAGCCATAAAAAAGCCTGTTTATTGAGGTTTTAATTCAACAAACAGGCTTGCATGACTAAATCAAAAGTGTAAGTTTCTTGGTCTGTGAAAATGGTTTTTACATGATTACATCTAACTTTGTATTTCAATAGGATTTAAACGTATATCTATCCATCTTTGTTCACCATTTATATTGTCAGGTATATCAATCGGGTTTTCTTCATCAGCTACAACTGAAGCAGTTTCAATATCGAATTTACGCATAAATGTTTTAATTTCGATATCACCATTTTCTAATTGTTGATACTTAATTGCACAAATTTTATTTCCATTACTGTCACTTGGTACTTCTACCCACCAACCTATTTTCGCAAATCCTAAACTACCTTTAACCAGATAGTGACCAATTCCTAATTTTTCAAAAGAGATAGGCTGTTCTGAGGCTTCTTCATTCATCTCAACTCTATCAGCAAATAATTTAACAATGGGTGAAGCTGCTTTAAGAGTCCCATCTGCTGTAACAGTGGTATTACGACTATGATAAAGATAAAACCAAGGTAACCAATTTCCTTGTGTGTTAAAACGTGCATAAATTCGCTCACTTAATTGAGCTGCAAAAATCTGAAACGTTTCTGGAGATTCGCTACCAGTTGAAGAAAAACTAATTAAACTACCGTAAATGTCTATATTGTTTAATGGATATGAATTACGGACTTCTTGTGTCGATTTTGCGACCTCTACAGTAACGGGTCTTACATCTACGGTGCCTTTATAGTTGGGTATATTCGCTGTTTTGTGATGATAAGAGTGCCCGACATTATTGCTAACAGTCCATTCACTACCAACAAAACTTGTACTGTTTGTTTCTCCAATAGTATTAATATCAACAATAACAGCCTGATTTTTCTGACCGAAATTATATGTTCTATTAATCGCTTCAAAGGCTCCGTGAAACTCTAGGCTATTATTGTCATAAGATAACGGATTATATATTTGAGCTTCTGGAATAAAGATACATACCGCTTCACCATCTGGTAAACGATTATCTTGATATTGAATGAATTCAAGATATAGGTTTTTAAATTGTGAAGTTTCAATATCTTTAAAGAAAACAGTACATGAACCACCGACATGAGTAATATTATTAAATACAGATCGTGTAACTTTATTGCTTCCGCGTCCGCGATTAATATCATCTTGGGTTGATGTATTTTGTTCTCCATAAAATAATATTTTGACGTCTCTAGCATCAATATTAACGAGTTTATGGTAATACATACCATAACCACCGTAATTAGGATTAAATTGAATACCGATATCTAGACCATTTAATTTTAAATCTGTAATGTTTACCCACATTACAGATTCTCTAGTACCCGTTTTGTGAGCTTCATTTAAATCATATCCGAGGACGATAGCTCTTTGTTTCTTTCCATATGTGCCAGTTATTGTTCCATTGATAATACTAATGTGATCTCTAAGAATTTTGAAAAATGTTAAATTATCATTATGCGTTTTAATAGTCGCACCATTTAAATCTAATATTAAACGTTTGTCTGCATAGCCCCATTCAGTGACTAAATTATTATCTAAAGCATCAAACGTAACTGTAGAATCAATAAAGTATTCTTTACCGAAAGTCTTAATTGAGTTAATTCTATTTTTTAAACAATAATCTAATGCATTTTGAAAACGTAAACTTTGATCCAAACCATTAGATTGTACTCCCCAATATTCAATAAAATATTCTTTATCAATCTGGCGAACCCAACCATTTATAATAATACCGCCATCATTTATATTAATTTTTGATGAGTCAAATACAAACGATCCTCCAGCTTTTGATTCACCTTCCCAATATGATTTTACAAATACAGTTCTGCCATCCCATACTTCTAAACCTAATAATTCTTTTATTGAATTGACATGTTGAACCTTAGTTTTATTGGCAAAATCAATTACCTCAATTTTTGCATCTTCTAAGGCTTGAATAGTAGCCATAACTACAGATGCATCAATCTTTAATTCAAAATTAGCAGTATTATCAATTTGCAATACAATACGAATAGATTTGATTTGGGCGGTACCTTGATCTCCACTTGGTTTATATGTTGGTGGATAGTTTGCATAGGCAACCATGACATTGCCAGCCCATAGACCGACCTCACGAATATTAAATCCACCAACTGCTGAAGGAATTACTCCATCGGCTTCTAACCAGTTCGGATTCTCTCTAGAAGGGGCAAGCCTATTTAATGCAACACGATATACTTCATTAACCATATGAGTAAATGTTGCATCTGGTGTAGGTAACATGCCGCCACCATCACCAAATGACATATGTGTAATACCTAATTTGGTTCCGTTTTGAATCGATTCTCTAAGTAATGCCAAGCCTTTTTCAGTAAAAAGTGAGTGATATAGTGCTGCCATATTTTTATGCTCTATTTGGGATAAATGCTAGTAGTGTCATGCTCATAAAAAGCAAATACGGGATAGATAAGTGAATTTGGATCATCAACTTTTGGATAGATAGTTACGTCATCTCCGCCATAACATCCGCAAGCAACATTAGTTTCTCCATCAACGCTAATTACGTTGATTTCGATACCTTTAAGTTCTCGTGTTAAGGGTTTCGCATCGTTAAGTAATTCAACTAGTGTTTTAGATGTCTTTTCTGTTAGTGCACGGCCATTTGTTTCAATTGTGATTTGAAAAGTTCCTGGTTCATTCATAGGGCTTTCTTGCCACCATTCATGAATCGTTAATGAATAACCAAAACTTTCTACAATTGAGCGAAGAGCAAAGTTAGTCCCTTTATATGTATGAACTTTGATTGAGTTTTTAATTTGTGCACGCTTGACTTCATCTGGCCAATCATCTTGCCAGCGATCTACCGAAAATTGCCAAGCTAAAATTGACAAGAAATCGGCTGGAGCATTATCAACACGAATTAAGCTTGATAAGTTTGTATTTAGCTCTGTTGTTTTAGCTGTAGTTTCAACAATTTTTTTTTCAAAAATTGTCGTATTTGGAGGAAGTAGATTCATTATTCATTCCTCACACTAAGGCGGATAGCTGTACAGAATGCTGCTTGAAAGTTCGTGACATGCAGTTCTGTAGTGGGACTAATGAGTTCTACGCGTTCAACACCTGAAACTTTTAAAATAGAGTAAAGATCGGAGAAAAAAACACCCTTGCCAATACGTTTTGGCTCTTTGGTATAAGAAATAGTATTAGCTTGCGCTGCAGATAAAACAGGTTCTGTCTCAGGTACATTTTTAGTGACTAAAACAGCTTCTATCTCGTAGTTAATGATTTCTGCTGATTGAACTAAAACTCGGTCTCCGGTTGGCCGTTTTGTTTCTGCCGAAACGTAGTCATAGACAATTTTATTAAGTTCTTCTGTAGAAGCATTATTAGATGTATCGCGCTGTAGAATTGTTAAAAGTGCATGAGCTGGAGCTGGCGAACTACATTTAACATCTGCGACTCGGCTATCAGCAGAAAGCGTGTGGAATTCATAAGCTGATTCAGGACCTGCAGTACTTAATGCATCTAATTTCTTTTGAATGCGGTAACGAAAATCTTCATCTTCTTCATAAACAGCTGGGGCTGGTGGTGTGATTGAATCATCTGCAGGTGTAATTACTAAACGCTTAACATCAAAATTTGCACCCCAAACATCTAGATCATTACCCTTTGCAAAAGCAAGTTGTGTAGCCAATGCTTTTTCATTGATTTGATTCCGTAAAATCATTTCCCGGTAAGCATTTTCTTGTAAAAGCTTTGTGACTGGCTCACTTTCACGGCTCAGTGTTTTACGAACAAGCTCTTGTTCATCCTCTGGATGAAGCGAAATGAAATATTCTTTACGTTCATTGAAGATGTCTTCATAGTCAAGCACATCAACAAAATTTGGTTTTGGTAAAGAATTAAAGTCAACACTCATAAGGAAGATCCAATTGAAAGAGGAATACTTAATGAAGCTTGTTTATTGCTATCGACTAGACTGCAATCCATATCTAGAAAATATGAACCTTCTTCATTAGTCACTAACGAAACTGAATTGAGAATGATCCTATCTTCCCAACGTAAAAGTGCAGTTGCAGTCGCTGCATATAACTGCAGAGTGGCGATTTCATCAAAAGGGGAATCGATCAATTGGTAGACCAAAGAACCATATTCTCGACGCATGATTCTTGTACCAATGGGTGTAGTTAGAATGTCCTGGACAGATTGACGGATATGATCTAATTCAGTTTCAAGCTTTCGGCCATTTTCACGTGACATCATGGAATTGGCCCTCCAGTTGTCCCACCGCTATCTCCAGGATGCTTATGTTCTTTCAAACTAATTGAGCCAGCTTTAACATCAGCTTCAGTACTAAAAGCACCCGTTGAATGACTACTACCTTGCACTAACTGGCTACCTCCAACGGTATTATTTCCAGTCATAGCAGTACTGCCATTAACCTGAAGATTCCCATTGATGGTGGTATTACCATTAACTGTTATCCCACCATCAGCAGTTACAATTGCTTTGCCACCTGAAGGTAAAATGGCTGATAATTGATGAGCAGAAATGTCATAAGCAATGATGCAACCGTCAGCAAATACACGGATTTTCTGGTTTAAATCATCTGAAGGAGCGGGATGCTCATTGTTATAAAGACCACAAAAAACCACGCTAGTTGGGCCAATCTCACCGCAAGGTGAAATCACCATAACTTCTTCATCTAAAGAGGGTGGATCCCAATTTGAGTCATCTCCGGAACGTGCATTAAAAAAGCGAATTTCAGGTGTGACAATATCGTCAAGATCAACAGTGACAAGAGGGATGGGTTTAGACGGATTTACAGTCTTGATTTTTCCGAACCGAATCAGATTTTCAAGACGACGATTGATGTCAGCATTCATGCCAACACTTTGCGTTAGAGTTTTTTAGTTTTCAGCAATGGAAACTTGTGAAAATGGTTTTCACAAGTTGAGCTATTTAATATTGATATGCTTGATGAATGATGACTCAACCAAATTAATCTCTTTATCTGTAAAACCTAGCAATTCACGTTTTGGATAAATTGTATCTGGAGCAGATCTAGTTGCCCGATCTCTTAATCCATATTGATGTACCTTAGCAATTCGACTGACACGACCAATGAAACCTACGGCAATTGATTCACTATTGCTTAGTACTTTTAGATGAGAGTTAGATTTAATCCGGGAAAACATTTTTCTTTTTATTTTTCCTTTCTGGTCACGTAACCGTGTACGTCTTGCCGTATAAGCTGATCCATCTGGATTTTGTTGCGCTGTAATACGCTGCCGTTGGCTTGTTCGAAGATCTCGTCCAATATTTTTAGCTAGTTTTGCCCTTTCACCTGGGGACAAACGATCTAACAAAGGTTGAAGATAAAGGGCAAGATCCTGAATATTATTCATGGGTTTTTCCCGGGGAAAGGCATATCCAAAGAACGTCCTTGAATATTAGCCGTGCGCCATGTTGCCAGCGTAGATCCATCCTTATCTATTAATTCAAAATAAGTAGGTGGGCCAAACTCAGTATATTGTGGTTCAGTTGGGTATGAGATCTCGAATTTACCTTCAGCATTCTTTTTCACAATGACACGTTCAGTTAAAGGGATTTTAAAATGCAGATCATATTTGCTGTTATCAATGAGTTCAGCTTCAAAAGTAATGGCTTCTTTTACCTTATCTAGATTGGCCATAAGCTCGGATTGATTGTCCATAATCCATGTAAAAAGGACGACTCCAAATACATCTACATCACCAGCATAATCAGTGATGATCATATCTAGCGTATAAGCCATTTCAAAACTATATCCATTTGCTGCAGTACTCATTAATTTACCGTCATTTGCAAAGATGAGTAAACGGTCCGGATCTTGGGGCAGATCCGGAATCGCATTCAGCAAATATTCACGTAAAGCATGGGGCTTTTTCATGCTGCAGTTTTCTCCCCATAAATAGGTTCAAGATGATCCCATTCTTTTTGGAATTTAGCTTGATAGCCAAGTTTTTTATAGTTTTTGCCGTTGTAGAGTGTAAAGACTGTAGACCAATCTTGTTTTTGTAATGCTTCTAATAAGCCTGGTTTCCATTCAATAAACCGGATAAATGCCTCGAGTTGGTGACCTTCGCTAATCTGCTGTTGATCAACAAACTCTTGAACAGATGAATAACCGAGATCCTTCCAATTTTCGCCCATAATTTGGAACTGGCCCCAACTAGTAGATTTCAGGGCAGATTCTTTATGAATATTTATGGCCAAACTTAACCGAGTGTATTCAGCTGCATCACCTTTGTAGCCTCCCGTTAATGTATTGACTAAATTTGGTGTTACTTTTGCCTGATTATTAGCAAATGTTTTACCTAATGCCTGGCTTAAATAAAAATACATTCGATGACGTTCAAATAAAATTTTAGCCTTTCCGTTTTCAAGAAAGCCTACCCCTTGGCCTTCGACAGCTCCAAAAACTCGAATAACTAATTCAGGAACTTTTAAACGTATTGCAGCTTTTTTATAGTCTTCATCTTTTAAAAGTTTACTTACTGAATCACCAGCTAAAGCTTGGCGAGTTTTATCACCGACTTTACCGTCAACTACTAAGCCAAATTTACGCTGGAGTTGAACCACTGCAAATTCAGTACTCTCTCCAAAATGGCCATCAATGGAAAGAGGCTTACCTTTAATACCCTTGTAACCCATTTTAGCTAATTGCTTTTGAAGAGTTGCGACGGCATCACCTTTTGAACCAAATTTTAAAATCATGTCGTACTCCAAATGAGTTTGGCCACATTACCTTTTGTTCGCCAGATGAGCACTGCAAGAAGGATTGCAAAAATGGCATCCCAGAGCGTAACTGGATCCTTAAAAAATAAGATATGCACTGATTGGCCTAAAAAAGCTGCAATCAAAGTTGCTGCAAAGAATGAATAGCCACGGTGGAAATTTCCACCATGACTAAAGGTTGCAATACGAAAACCGCAAATGAGATAAGCTAAAACGGCAACAGCTTGAAATAACAATTCGATCATGACTTGCCACCTCGAAAGATATTAAGAATGTCGGAAAGCTTCGCAGTCTTAACCCAATCAACAACCTTGATTAATATGAATAAACAAAGTGTTGAAGTGATAAGGGCTGCCACTGCATCAGCTTTTAATAATGTATGTTCTGTAATTAATGGTGCACTGATATAACCAATACCAGTGGCCAATAACATATTGCGAATACGTTGGTAAGCATTTAAATCTTTTTCAAAAGTTGCAATAAATGCTGCACCAAGTACTGCACCTAGCAACGCATTACCATTAATAAATGGAAGCAATGAGACTGCACTTAGAGTGGCAATGGTTGCTGTTGAAGTTGTTGGTTCTGGCATAAATTCTCTCAATCCCAAAGCTGGACGCTTTGAACTTTATTTTGTTGAGTTGGGATGTCTGGTAATTGGACTTTGGTACCCATTGGAATGAATGGACCAAATTCAGAAAGATGCGGATTGGCTTCTAATACTCGTTCAACTACTCCAGTGCTCCGCCCATATTCACGCCAGCAAATTGCGTCAACCGTGTCGTGTTGGATTGCATAGATCTCTTTCATCTAAACCAACTCCACATTTAGGCGACGGACTTTTTTTATATCGCGGATGGCAAAACGCAAATCACGCTTATAGTCATCAATTGTCGGTGTCAATTCTTCAGCTTTTTGGCTACCGTTGTTGGTAGTGTCATAAGACCGGTAACGTTCGCAAAGTTCTGCACCAGCAGCTGCAGCAACTGCACGGAAATACAAAACAGCAGCAATAGGCTTTCCATTGACCTGTTTATTTGTAATTTCTACTAACGTAGGGGCTTTGCTGAGTAAACTTTCCAGTTGTTCATTAACATGAATTACAGCTGCTTCTATAGCTGAAATTAGACGTTGATTGGTGACACTTGAATCTAAACGCAAAACTTCACGGACATGGTTGCTTGATACCGATGGAAAGAACGGATCACTATTGATTACAACGTCCTGATTTGAAAAAGTACCGTTTGCAATTAATCCAGACATTTTTATTCTCGGTTAGTTGAGGGGTGGAGATCTGAACCAAAAACAGAACAAAACAATGCCTGTCTTTGTCAGATCTGCCCCTCGGTGGGTGCTGGGCACTCGTTAAGAAGAAACTCCCTCTAATACCTGATTGCCAAAATCATCTACAACAGGAGTTCCATCAGCATTAAGTAATGGCTGAGGTGGGTTTTCTTCTAATTGTTTTTTCAGTAAACGTTCAGACTTTTGAAGGTCTTGTTTACCACCACAATTTTCATTGTATTTAATTGCTTCTTTTAGCCACTCGACCGCTTGTGAGTAGATTTCTTTTTGTAAGAAAACACGGCCAATTGCTACATAGAGCTTTGCGCGGATCTGATCATGCATGCTGAAGTCAGATGTAATGCTAATGGCTTGCTTTAAAACTGATAAATCAAAAACTTTACCTTCAGCATAGGCTGCTTTTGCAGCATTACCGATCTCTTCAGCAACAATAGATGCAGTATCACGGCTGAAAGAATCAGGCATAGAAAGACCGTGCTTTAACGCAAACTCAGCAATACGGAGACCATCTTCAAACATGCCAGCATCAAAGCACCAAAGCATAATTGTCGTGACAACATCATCCTTCAGATCTGGTGCACGGTCTTCAATTGAAAGAACACCTTCAACATAAGGCATGTATTTCGGGATTAATGTTGCTTTGTATTGGGCACGTTCTATTTCTGATTTGACGTTACGCAATAAGTTTTGGTCATTTTTTAATTCAGCCAATTGCAACATATAGACACTGGCATCTTCACGAACACCACCAAATTCATTTTCAGCATTAGCGGCTGCTTTAGCTGCTAATGCCTGAAGGCGATGTCGTCGAGCTGGACTCAACATAAATCACCCCTTATTGAATTGTGATGTTTTCAACGAGGCCTACTTTCTCGTAGGCTTCAATGACGTAAGCTTCATTTGAAGATTGGTAATCTTCAATACGGTTCTTACTTGGCTTTTCATTAATGTGACGACGTTTTGCATCTTTCTGGTAGTAAATCGAGAGATTATCAAGCGAAGTAACTAGAAGGGCATTGTCTGGGAAGTGAGGTACACGGATGGCAGGTAAACCACCAATTTGCTTTTGACCAACCAAGATCTGACCAGCTAAAACATTCTGGTTATCTGCAGCGTTGTTTACGATTGGGAAGTTTTTATCTGCAAGTAACTGACGGCCACAAATTACGACTAAATCAGTGTCATCTTGATGTACTTCATCAATCAGCTCATTAACAACGTCTTGTACAAGAGCATCAAGGTTTTTGTATGTACCTGTAGCACCAACAGTCACGTCTGCCATTACTCGATCAGCAGCATTTAGACGAATTTTTTCTAACCACCCTACGTTCACATCCTGAAGTTTTGGGTTAGTCGCTCGGTTCGTTGTAGCCGCAGCAGTCTTACCATTAAAGCCGATCATGATGCGATCTAACGCAATAGATTTGGCAATAGCGTTCGTCCAACGTGCATGAAAATCTGGGAATACGGCCCATGCATCAAGCTTTTCATAACCAATGGCAACGTCAAAATCAGTTTTGATACATTCATAGTTATCTGCACCGAAACCCGTTGGATCTACTGGGGTACGTTCACCAGAACCTGAAGTATCTGTACGTCCGGCAATTGTTTGGTTTACAGATAAACCAATCGCTTGACCTTTAGGATTAATCACACCAATGACATTGATTTTAGATAAAAATTCGCTAGAAGCTTGAATTTTATCTTCCATCTTTTGAGCTGGTACTGGAGCAACATTAAAAGTATGTGCTACAGACTCAACACCATTAATTTCGGCTAGTTTTTGAAGGCTGTGGTTATATTTAATTCGTGTATCGTTACGCATAAGTTCGCTCGCTAATTAGCAATCAATTTGTTCTGAGAAATTGCCTGTATTTTCGGGAGCAGGCGGAGTATCAGGGTGAGGTTCTTGACTCAGCTTTACTTTCAAAGCTTTAAAGTCATTTTCAAGAGTGGAGTACTTTGTTTTGAACTCTTGGAGTTCTTGCTGAGTTTCACCAAAGGTTTTAGCAATCTGCTCAATTGACTTTGCAACTTCAGTAAATTGGCCTTTGTTTTTCTGGTCCTGTTCTTCTTGTTGTGGCTTTAGCCAATTCATAACGGTATTGAACAAGCCAGTAACTGCCAGCTCTTCTTCAAACTGTAAATCGACTTCTTCTGCAGCAGTGAAAAGGTTGTCTTTATGCTGCTTTTTTGAAGTAAATGGACTCGCTTCAGGGTTATTTGCCGCAAACTCCATGATTTGCGTACCTAAAGAAGCAGGAGTATCAGTGAATGCAATACCAACTAAATAAGCTTCATTGGTATCTGCAAAGTTGGGATTAACTTCAATTGAGTTAAACAATTTTTGTTTTCGGCCATGCATCTCAATGAGATTATCGAAGGCTTCAAGCTGTGCATATAAAGCCCATTTCTTTTGACCTGCAATTTCATCTTCTTGGGCTTTCAGTGCGATTACTTTGGCATAATTTCCAAAAGTAGAATCTGGCGAAATACCACGGAAGTGTTCAATATTTGCCATGGCTGTATAAGTATTCTGGCTATAGTTCTTAGCCATTTGTTGAATCCAAGCTGCTTCAATCTGGCGGCCATCGGTTGTGGCTCCAGCAACTGCAACTCGATAAAACTTGGATTTCTTACTCATGAGGTTTGAATCCTGCTTAATATTTAAATAATTCATAATTTACGTAGTAAGCAGAATCGGAATTAAACCTAAAAGAATCAACGAAGCTCCCTTGTGAAAACTGTTTTCACAAGGTCTGTACAGTGAATCAATAAATTGAAGTTGGCTTAATAAGCCAATGAATACGACGCCTGAAAATACATCTCTGACTTTTGATAACCGCCTCTTAGCAAAGTTCTTATACTGGATGGGGTGGCGGATCAGCTCGATTGCAGAATACTTAAAAGAAAAAGATAAAAATGTTCATGCCTGGAAGGCAAGAGATGAATGGGACGAGCAAGCTCCTGAAGGACGTGTTGCACAGGCTTTAGAAGCCCAACTTGTAAAGTTAATTATTCTTGAAAAGAAAACACCCGGTGATTTTAAAGAAATTGATTTGCTTATGCGCCAGCTGGAGCGTATGGCTAAAATCAATAAATATAACAATGGTGGAAATGAAACTGATCTCAACCCAAATTTAAAAAATAGAAATGCAGGTCCACGTAAACCCACTGCTAGAAATGTGCTGACAGAAGAACAAATAGAAAAGCTTCTTGAAGACTTTGACGAGGGCTTATTTGAATATCAAAAAGTTTGGTACCGTGCTCGTGAACAACGGAACCGTGCTGTTTTAAAATCTCGACAGATTGGTGCAACTTTCTATTTTGCCCGTGAAGCTTTAATTAAAGCAGTTACGACAGGCAGAAATCAGATTTTTCTATCAGCTTCTAAAGCTCAGGCGCATGGTTTTAAAACATACATTAAGGATTTTGTACTTCAGTCAATTGGCGTAGATCTACAGGGTGATCCAATCACAATCACTCTACCGACCAATGAAACAGTTCAACTCATTTTCTTAAGTACAAATGCTAAGACTGCCCAAAGTTACCATGGCGATTTGTACTTTGATGAATTCTTTTGGGTACATGGCTTCGCCACACTTAAAAAAGTGGCTTCTGCTATGGCAGCTCAAAAACAATATAAAAAGACTTACTTCTCCACGCCTTCAAGTAAATCACATGAAGCCTATAAGTTCTGGACGGGTGAGGCTTATAACAAAGGTCGAACTAAAGATAAGCAAGTTGTAGTCGATACAAGTCACGAAGCACTAAGAAATGGCGCTCTTTGTAATGACCAGATGTGGCGACACATTGTCAATATTTATGATGCTGAACGCCAAGGCTGTGACTTGTTTGATATTGATGAACTCATTGCAGAAAACAGTGCTGAAGAGTTTGCAAACTTGTACATGTGTGAGTTCGTCGATGACGGGCAGAGTGTTTTTCCATTAAGCCTTATTCAACCTTGTATGGTGGACTCATGGGAACTTTGGGCCAAAGACTTTAAGCCGTTAGCAATAAGGCCATTTGGAAGTAAACAAGTCTGGGTGGGCTATGACCCGGCAGAATCTGGTGATAGTGCTGGCTTGGTCGTAGTTGCTCCACCAGAACCAACTTACAACAAGTTCCGTTTACTAGAACATCATCAATTCAAAGGAATGGACTTTGCGAGTCAAGCACTTTTTATCAAGAAAATTTGCCAAAAATATAGGGTGACTTATCTCGGAATGGATAAGTCAGGAATGGGTACTGGTATTGCTCAGTTAGTTCTAGACTTCTTTCCTAACTTAACAACCTTTACTTACTCAGTTGATGTCAAAACTCAATTAGTCATGAAGGGCATGGACGTCATCAACAAAGGACGCTTTGAGTTTGATGCCGGTTCTACTGAAGTGGCTCAATCCTTAATGGCCATAAAAAAGACCTTAACAGCCTCTCAAAAACAAATGACTTTTGAAGCTTCACGTGCTGAAAACATTGGGCACGCTGATCTTGCATTTGCCATTTTTCATGCCTTCTTTAACGAACCGTTGTCTTTAGAAAATGACGGAAATTCTAAAAAATCCTCAATGGAGATTTACTAAATGTCTGACAGTAAAGTTCAAGCTTTTTCTTTCGGAGATCCAGAGCCGGTTCTTAATAATCATGACTTTTCAGGTTACTTTGAGACTTGGTTAAATGGACGTTATTTTGAACCACACATTAGCTTAAATGGTCTGGCAAAATCTTTCCGTTCAACACCCTATCTTTCAACGGCCATCATCTATAAAAAGAATCAGCTAGTTTCCTCTTTCAAACCACACAAATTGCTTAGCTCTGCTAACTTTGAACGAATGGTTTTAGACAATTTTGTTTATGGCAACGGCTATTTGCAACGTATTGATAACCGTCTAAAAGATCCACTTCAATTCAAAGGCTTGATGGGTAAATATGTTCGTCGTATGAAAGAATCTAATCGCTTTTTGATGCTAATAGATGGGTTTAATGAACACGAGTTTGCAGAGGGTTCAATTTGCCATATTAAAACTTCAGATGTTGACCAAGAAATTTACGGCTCTCCTGAATACTTATCAGCATTACAGTCTGCATGGTTAAATGAGTCAGCAACTCTTTTTCGTCGTAAGTATTACAACAATGGATCTCATGCTGGCTTCATCTTGTATATGACTGATTCAGGAATAGATGATGAAGATGTGGAGTCACTCAAACAAGCTATGAAAGACTCACGTGGACCAGGCAACTTCAAAAATTTATTTCTCCATGCACCTGGTGGCAAAAAGGATGGTTTGCAGTTAATCCCTATTAGTGAACTAGCCGCTAAAGATGAATTCTTAAATATCAAATCAATCACACGTGATGACATTCTTGCTGCCTTTAGAACGCCACCACAACTGCTTGGTATCATTCCATCAAATGCTGGTGGTTTTGGTTCAATTAAAGATGCACGAGAGGCCTATTGGTATAACGAAATTGTTCCAGAGCAAACACGATTTGCTGATACTGTCAATGAGTGGGCAGGGGATAAAATAGTGAATTTTAAATTTGAGGATGTGAATCCAACTTTGTAGCTTTATAAGTTATTGATAATAAAAGTAAAAAAATGATTTTCAGCTCGCACTACACTTGGCGGAAGTTTCTTAAGAAACTTCCGCCAAGTGTAGTGCGATGAAATGTAAATAGTGTTGCGAAAAGGTATTAAATTTGTAGTCTGTCTAATTTATAGGCAAAAATAGGGTTGAATAAACTCAGATACTCAACTACTATGATCCCAAGTTCTTTAGAACTTGGGATCATAGTAGTTGATCCTGCCATAATTCTTTCAATAAAAGAGGTCACTTATGAATACAATGGTAACACTGCGTCGCCCTGTTTCAAAACGTGGCAATCGTCGTGAAATCTCTCCAGAACGTTTAGCTGCTTTGGTAAACACTGCTGATCAATTAGCTGATCATGGTACCGAGCGCATGGAAAAAGTGAGACAGTCTGTTACAGCTAGAGGCTAAGATTGTCTCAGTTTCATTTTGCATTTCATCCGAAATTTAATGCCACACCAGCTTTCATAGATATTTTCGAAGAATTTTGCTATTACAAAGAAAATAGCGATTCTCATGAGCATCCTTCGCCTACACGCTATACACAAGAAACCTACGAATGTCTTTCGCCTTTATTTGGGCGTGATCGCTTTGACAAAAAATATCCTGAAGCAAGTAACCAAAATATCCAGCATTTACATGTAAAGCAGCCCAATTCTAAATGGGATTTTTCTAATGGTTCTGCAAAGGCTCAGTGGGATTGCACCAGTGACAGCTATTTGGTCTACTCATATTTTAAACATAATGATATCCATCATTATTTCATAATCGAGTTTTATAAATCTGGAGGGCATGCTCAATATGAACAAGACGTCCAGATTTTTATTCATGAAGCTGAACAATACAGACAAAGTCAAATTAATCTGTCCGCATAAAAAAGTTACTAATAGATTAATTTAGTCATTTTTATTTTCTTCATTCCTAATAGTTCACAAGCATTAGCTCGCTTCAAAAAATAACGAAGACAGAAAGCAACTAAAAATACCCAGCCAGTATAGAGACTAAATATAAATAAAACGTATAGATTTGAATCTGTATTAGGTGGCTGTTTGAATAATAGATGATAATATTCATATAACACCCATGCAGCTGCAGGTAAGGCCAAAATCCAATAGGTATAGAAGGCTATTGATTTATGTTTCTCTGCTTGTGCTGGGGTTGTGTGATATCCAGTTTTAAAATCAAGAGTTTTTTTATTAGGACAATACTCTAGGACTTTTTTACAACTATCAAATAACCTTACAGCCTTTTTTTCATCTTCATAAGAGCTAAGAATATCAAGAATTTCAATTCGATCTTCTTTAGTAAGTAGCTGTTTTTGAAGATACAAAGCTCTTCTTTTATCAATATATTTGTTTTTTACATATTCATTTAGACTTCCATGGTTAATTAATTCAGTCACTTCCTTAATCTCTTTATCGATCTTCCATCTTCGAAAGCGAATTAAAATAAACAAATGTTGGAATAATCCTGAATCAAATATTGTTTTATAAACAGTTAATATAATCAAAACAAGAATAATAAAACTACCTACAGTTTCACCAGCATATGTTTTGATAAAGGGAGCAAGACTGTCTAAATTTTTCATATTTTAATTTAAAATTCAAAACATAATTTTATAACTTTTAAGCTAATCTATAGCTTGATTTTCTGAGTGTTTTTCAAAAACTGGAGTCCAGCTACTTGTACCAAATGCAGTAATCTTAAAAAATTTAAGGCCAGTTTTCTCAAGATGTTCATTATATATACCGCTTAATAATCCATATTTGTTGCAACAATTCTGTAATTTTTTATCGAAGGTAGCATTCCACATTAATACTAATTGTTCTTCAAGACTAAGAAACATTCTAAAAATCTGAGTGTAATATTTTTTCTCAGCATCGCTGATAACTTCAGAAGAGTTAATAGTATGAAATATAACTATATATATTTTAAAATAAGATCTTACCTGATAATTGAATGAACCATAAACTTTTTTGTTAAAGTCATCCCAATGTTCAAGATAATAATCACTATCATGTATCTCAGGGTTAAAACCTCCTCTAATTCTACGAAACTCTTTAGAGTATTGAGTAAGTACAGCTTGTCCAGATATAGCTCCATTTTCTGTGGGAAAAATTAAATTATTCATTGCCATATTTTTTTGATCAATAAGTTTAAAATAATGATCTAAGAAATTAGTTTTCTGTGTTTCTTTAAATTGATCATTAATTATTTTTTGTTGGTTTTCATTGATAGTGGTTAGTTTTGCCAAAATTTTTGTTTGTGCAGCAAATTCTGATTTTTGATCAGATAAAGCTTTACTCTGTTTAGCTAACTCTTTTCTAGTTTCTCTTAACTCCAACATTTGTATTAATAGAGAAATAATTAATGTTGCAAAAGCTAGTCCGCTAAATAATGTGTTTAATGAACCATACATATCTCCATATGTACCATATGTACTTCCTAAAGCAGAATAATAAGAATTTCCTTCTATTTCTTTTTCTTTTGGAGGCAGATAGGGAATACCTTTCCAAATATTTGCGGGTAAGTCTTTAGAATTAACAGTATCGTCTTTTATTATCCGGCTTGGATAGCTAGCCCATACATAATAAATAAGAAACCAACTAAAAATTATTCCAAACAAAATAATAACTAAATAGTTTTTATAAAATGGCTTTTTTTGATCTGACATTATTTAACTCAAGTATTAATATCTACCTCTTGACCCGCGTATAGTATCTAAGCTACTCTAAATTTACTACCCACATTGGTGGTCGAGATTGGCGTCTCGTAATGAACATACAGCAGACAAACCGCTGCTAAGGCGGTATTTTTTCGTCTGAAGGTTCGATGTGCCTTGTTATGGCAGATCGGACGAGGGGACCTTGTGTCCACCGTTTTCACTGTGTGTTCAGCGGTACGCCAACCTTGTTCGGTCTGTCACCCTATTGGCGTGGGGAGGCAGTGATAAACCACGAACACTCAGGTGAAAAATGAATACTCAAAATAAAAGTATGCATTCTGCACAAATTAGCATTTCACATGCTGTCTTCATTCAAGATCAACAAATCAAAACTGATAGTCTCAAAGTTGCTGAAGCTTTTGGAAAACGTCATACCAATATTTTAAGAGCAATTGAAAATCTAGATTCCACAAAATCTTTTAACGAGCTCAACTTTGAGCTGGTTGAATATATGGATGCTAAAGGTGAATCTCGTCCTATGTATGAAATGACCAAAGACGGTTGGATGTTTTTGGTCATGGGTTTTACTGGAGAGAAAGCAGCTCAAATCAAAATTGCATTTATTAACGCGTTCAATGCAATGGCGGTACTTCTACAAAACCAGCAGTTAATAGAGCAGCAGGGTATTTCTGTTGGCTCAAAAGTACAGCTCAAATCAGGCAGTCCTGAACTCACGGTGAATCGATTCATTCCAAATGCTGAAGGTCACAATGATAGAGTCGAAGTAATCTGGTTTGGCAATCGACTCTATAAAGAAACTCTTTCTATCCACGCAGTCATTCCAGTGCATGAGCAACAAAACCAAATGCTCAAACAGTTTTGGGAAGCGATCTATCAGTATGGTTTAGACAAGCTAAATCATGGGTATAAGGCTGAGTTAATAGCGTTGAATCTAACTCAGCTCTATGAAGTTATCCACGGGCTACCAGAGCGTAAAATCTTAATCCAACAACTAAAAGTTAGCTCGAAACCCTATCCTCAATACATGGACACTAACTTACCAATACGAAGCGTATTAACAGGTAAAACAGTTAAATGTGTTGTATTCAAAAGCCCAGCTTTACTAGGGGAGAACTAACATGACTCCAATACTTAAAGCTGGAAACAAGCCTACAAGCGCAGAAGATAAGCTAGAAACTATTGGCGACTCTCTTTCTAAACTAGAACACTACTTATCAGCTCTATCACGCATGCACTTTGACGATGACCTACCGAGTGATGAGTTCAACGCCATCATGTGTGGGTTACACCTGCAGGTTCATGAGATCTGCCAGCAAATCAAAGCCTGACTAAAATCTGAAGAGAATGAGCCAAAGTTGCTCATTCTCCTTCAGCGCGGGCAGTTGTCCCCCCACCACACCTGGGCAGTAAATATGTCGAATACTCTACAAAAATTCAGCCACCCACATTTGTGGGTAAAACGGCTATAGATATGGCATACGTTAGGGCAAAACCCCACGAAATTGATTCTGCAATTTTCTACACGGTTTCCTCAAATTTCTACAGAAAGAAAATCAATGAAAAGTCATGGTCTCAAAACAGGCCTTTTAAAATCAAAATAAAAAATCTGAAATTAGGTAACACACACCTAAAACTGCACCTAAGAACTTGAAATATTTACGGAAAATTTGTCACAAAGAAAGGTAACATTAGGGAACAAGTTAGGTAACACTTTCGTTAAGTAATTGATAAATATAAATATTTTTAGTAACGCTCTGTTACCTGAAAAGTGGGTAACTTGTCACCTAGATGTTACTTAAATGTCACTTTATAAAATTAATAAAAAGATTATATTATTCATATGTTTAAATACTATTTTCTGAATCTGTTACTTTTGTTACCTGTTTTTTTTGTCATTAGAAATTTTGAGTTTTCATTATTTTGGCACTTCTTTTGATGCTTTATAAAAATCACCATAAATCGTACCTTCTTCCACATTTACCCACATATTTTTGATTAAACCTCTGTTATTCAATTCTTTTCAGACCCCGACCCTCGGGACCAAGATTCAGAATCTTATGATTCTACAAAAACCCCTAAGCTAACGGCTTAGGGGTTTTTTGTTGGATAAAAAAGTTCATAGACTTCAAGAAATTGTGAACTACTTACTTTAGTTCTGACGGTTGGGTTTGAATCTTTTATACATTTAGAACTTAAAGATTTTTTTAATTTAAGAAGACTTTATTTAAATATGAAATGCATTTATTAAAGCTAAAATTTAAGTCGAAGCTAAGCTTTAATACTTATAAGAAGATTTAAGATAATTTTTACCTTTTTGAATCTCTATTTCTTATTACTTACAACTCCTCACCTTCAAATAATTGTTGTATTTTTCTAAAGCATACCCACTTTATGTATCTGAAAACCTTTAATTGAAACTTCACATTTCTATTTCGAAAAGAAAGTTGCTCTTTTAATGTACTGTGTTAAAGTTTGTATTAGATCATAATGATTATAAGTACATTTCTCAAAGAGCGGTTCCGACTAACAACGACAAAATCTGTGAGGCGGGCATGACACAGCGATTAGAACTACATCAGGTCGAGCAATTAAGTGCTTGTAGAATTTCACTATTACTTGGATTAAATGCCGAGCAGAACTACATTGAGCAATTTTTCCGGTTTAGTGTTCGCCTGTTGAAGTGTCAAAAAGCTTTGCTCACTTTTAATCAGGAACCTTATTTCTGGCATCATTGTCCTGAAGGCATGACTGCTATTTCATTTAAACCTTCAAGGCACTTAAAACAATGTTTTGCTAAACAACAGGTGATTCATCACGATCATCCTTCTTATCAAAATTTAATCAACTATTTAAAAGAGCTAAATATTGAGTGTGGTCGTGCCTTAGCTGTCCATTTGGTGCAGCCTGACCAGACTTCTATGGGGTTTGCCGTTTTCTTTGATGACGGTGAAACCACTTTTGAAGATGATCAAATTCAGTTGTTGCTCGATTACTGTTCTAGTTTTATGCAACAAATCGAGTTGAAATTTAATTATGAAGAATTAAATGAACTCTATGAGCAACAAGTCGCCCTTAATTCGAGTAAAACAAAGTTCTTTTCTATTATTTCACATGATTTGCGGGCACCATTTCATGGCTTGTTAGGTTTCTCCGAAGTGTTGGCTAAAGAGCGTGAAACACTGGATGAATCGAGTATTCAAAATATTGCCGACTATTTGTACGACACTTCTCAATCGACCTATAACTTACTGGAAAGTTTGCTGACATGGGCGATGGCAGAGGGTGGGCGTTTCGTTTATCACCCTATTAATTTTAAACTTAGACAAGTGAGCAATATTGTCTGTGATGTGCTGCATACGTTGGCTTTAAAGAAAAATATTGAATTGGTAAATGCGGTTTCCGAAGATTTAAAAATCTATGCCGATATCAATATGATGACTTCCGTGATCCAAAACTTGGTCTCAAATGCATTGAAATTTACTGATGTTGATGGTTCTGGCAAAGTTTTCATTGAGGCTAAGCAAGCGGGCACAAATGTTGAAATCACTGTACGTGATACAGGTCTTGGCATGACCGAACAACAAATGGCAAATTTATTTCACCCACGCATTACAGCCAGCTTTAAAGGTACCGCAGGGGAAAAAGGTGCGGGCTTAGGTTTGAGTCTCTGTAAGCGTTTTATTGAGATTAATCAGGGGCAAATTAGTGTGAGTTCCAAAGAAGGTGTAGGAACAACATTTAAAGTTTTATTACCTTCAGCTCAAGAAAGTCATGAGACGCTTATTGAGCATCATGATTCATCTGAAGCAAAATTGGTTTAATCCCTTTTCCTATTACTACGTGAACTGCTATAACTAAAAAGAGAGTCTGAGGAAAAGAGCTTTTTTATATGAATGCGGAGCAGTTACAAAAAACATTGCGTGCCAGCCAATATGCTGAACAAGTTTTAGGGTTACATCAGGCTGTTTTAGAACAAGATTATCAAATAGATCAATTTGCTGCACCGCTCTCAACAGAACAAATTTACCAGCTTGTAGACACAACGCTTGAAGGCATTGCCGATGAAACAACTTGGATGCGTGCGCTTCGTATATTACGCAGTCGTTTAATGTTTCGCTGGATTTGGCAAGATGCCAATCAGCTTACCGATGTTGTGACACTCACTCGTGAACTTTCTGACTTTGCCGATGCAAGTATTTGTGCAGCAAAAGCTTTTGCTCGTGTTGCATTGGTTGCTAAACACGGCGAACCATTAAGTTATTCAGGTAAAGTTCAAGATCTGATTGTGGTTGCCATGGGTAAGCTTGGTGCACAAGAGCTTAATTTATCGAGTGATATCGACCTGATTTTTGCCTTTGATGAGCAAGGCGAAACCAATGGTCGCAAATGTATTGATGTACAGCAGTTCTGTATTTTGTGGGGACAAAAACTTATTTATTTACTCGAACATATCACCGCAGATGGTTTTGTGTTTCGAGTAGACATGCGCTTACGACCTTGGGGGGATGGCTCGGCATTAGCGATTAGTCATGCAGCTTTAGAAAAATATTTAAGTCAGCATGGTCGTGAATGGGAACGTTATGCATGGATTAAGGCACGCATTGTCACGGGCGGTAAAGAAGGGCAAGACTTATTAGAAATGACACGTCCTTTTGTATTCCGCCGTTATGTCGATTACACCGCTTTTGCTGCCATGCGTGATATGAAAGCGATGATTGAACGTGAAGTTTTACGTCGCCATATTGAGGATGATATTAAACTCGGGGCAGGCGGTATACGCGAAATTGAGTTTATTGTTCAGGTTTTTCAGCTGATTTACGGTGGTTCTAAACGTGAGTTACAAGACCGCCAGTGTTTGGTTAGTCTAGAGCATATTGGTGAGGCAGGCTTGTTGGAAAAACAGGCCGTATTAGAGCTTGAAGATGCTTACCTGTTTTTACGCCGTGTTGAACATGCAATTCAGGCTCTTAACGATCAGCAAACGCAATTATTACCCGAAGAAGTTGACCTAAGACAACGCATTATCGATACCTTGGGTTTTACGAGTTGGAATGAATTTATTGATGTTCTTAACGAGAAACGCCAAAAAGTAAAAGTTCAATTTAAACAGCTGATTGAAGATACTAGCTCTAATGCTGCAACTGAGAACTTTGGACAGTTAGAGCAGCAGTTAGATGAAGTGTTAGATGATAATGCGAAAAATCTGATTCATGAGTTTTGGCATGGTCATGCACTTAAAAAACTTCCTTCAAATGCCGTGCAGCGTTTAAAAACCTTCTGGCCTCATTTGATTGAAGCGATTTTGCAGTCCGAACAACCACAAACTGCACTGTTACGTTTAATGCCGCTGATTGAATCAGTCATGCGTCGAACAGTGTATTTGGTCATGTTGATTGAAAGTAAGGGCGCATTACAGCGCCTAGTGAAAATGGCGACAGTAAGCCCGTGGATTTGTGAAGAGCTGACTCAGTATCCAGTACTGTTGGATGAGTTCTTATCGATGGACTTTGAGTTACCAAAACGTAAGGACTTGGAAGATTCTTTACGTCAGCAATTGCTTCGTATCGAAATTGATCAAGTCGAAGATCAAATGCGGGTACTTCGCTTGTTTAAAAAGAGCAATGTACTCACGGTCGCTGCAAGTGACGTCTTAGCTGAAAGCCCTCTTATGAAAGTATCTGATGCATTAACAGATATTGCTGAAGTGAGTGTCAATGCAACTCTTCATTTAGCTTATCAGACCGTAGCAAAACGTCATGGTTATCCAAAAGATGTCGAGGGAAAACGTTGTTCTCTTGACTATAAAGCCTTTGCTGTCATTGGTTATGGCAAAGTAGGAGGCATTGAGCTGGGCTATGGTTCTGACTTGGACCTTGTCTTTATTCATTATCTAGATGAACAAGCTGACACCGATGGAACTAAGGCTATTAGTGGGTTTGAGTTTGCCATGCGTGTCGCTCAAAAGTTCATGTCACTGATGACCACTCAAACGCTTGATGGTCGTGTCTATGAAATTGATACACGCTTGAGACCTTCTGGTGAGGCTGGTTTATTAGTGACCAGTCTAAAAGCCTATGAACACTATCAGTTGAAAAGTGCATGGCTTTGGGAGCATCAGGCATTAGTTCGTGCCCGCTCTATTGCTGGTGATGAAACGCTTTGCCAAAAATTTGAAATATTTCGCCGCGAGATATTGACTCAATCTAGAGATGAGGCTTATGTTCGTGAAGAAGTGTTGAAAATGCGTCAGAAAATGAAAGACCACCTAGGTTCGTCTTCTGAACAAAAAAAACATGGTATTTTTCATTTAAAACAGGACGCAGGTGGTATCGTAGATATCGAATTTATGGCACAGTATGCTGTACTTGCATGGAGCGGGACGAAACCCGATCTCGCCCATTATTCTGATAATGTAAGAATATTAGAAGATGCTGCTAAAGCAGACTGCTTATCCAGTGAAGATGCCACAGCATTAATTCGAGCCTATCTTAGTGAACGTGCCGAAAGCCACCGCTTAGCCCTTGCGAATCAATCCATGCAAGTCAGCGCAGCGGACTGGCGTAGTACCCGTGCGGTCGTTTGCAATTTATGGCAAAGATTAATAGACCCAACCGCCTCGGTTGAGTTGGATAGTGAATGATTTTATAACAATTTGGAGTGTTCCATGAATTTGGCTGATCGTGATGGTTTTATTTGGCAAGATGGACAATTAATTGATTGGCGTGATGCAAAGATTCACGTTTTAACCCATACACTACACTACAGTATGGGCGTATTTGAGGGTGTTCGTGCTTATGAAACTCCTAAGGGTACTGCAATTTTCCGTCTTCAAGACCACACAAAACGTTTGTTAAATTCAGCAAAAATTTATCAAATGAAAGTACCGTTTGACCAAGCAGCGCTTGAGCAAGCACAAATCGATGTTGTTCGTGAAAATAAATTAGCTTCTTGCTATTTACGTCCACTTATTTGGATCGGTTCAGAAAAACTAGGCATTGCTGCAACAAATAACACTATTCATGCCGCAGTAGCAGCATGGGCGTGGGGCGCATATCTTGGTGATGAAGCGATGGCTAAAGGTATTCGCGTTAAAACTTCATCATTTACTCACCATCATCCAAACGTGACCATGTGTAAAGCAAAAGCATCTGGTAACTACACATTATCAATTCTTGCTCACCAAGAAGTTGCACACTCTGGTTACGATGAAGCAATGCTCATGGACCCACAAGGTTATGTATGCCAAGGTTCTGGTGAAAACGTATTCTTGATTAAAGATGGTGTTTTACATACTCCAGATATCGCTGGTGGTGCACTTGACGGTATTACACGTCAAACTGTGATGACGATTGCTAGAGATCTTGGTTACCAAGTTGTTGAGCGCCGTATTACACGTGACGAATTCTATATTGCCGATGAAGCATTCTTCACAGGTACTGCTGCTGAAGTTACACCAATCCGTGAATACGATGATCGTCAAATCGGTGCGGGTTGCCGTGGTCCAATTACCACTGAAATCCAAAAGACTTTCTTTGATGCAGTTCAAGGTAAAAATCCAAAATATGAACACTGGTTAACTTACGTAAAATAAGTTAATCCGTTAACATGAAAAGGCGAACATTGGTTTCGCCTTTTTATTTTTTAGTTAGGAGCTTTTATGCATATTGTCTATGTCTCTGATGGTAAAGCAGGGCATCGTTCACAGGCTTTAGGCTTGTTTCAGGCAATGCAAAGACAGCAGGCAAATGCAACTTTTGAAGAAGTTTCTATTAATGACTTGCCTATTATTTCCTTAATTAAAGCGCTTTTCTCTTCAAAAAATTCTCTACTTCAGCAAGCACCCGATTTCATATTTGGTGTCGGGAGCCATACGCACTTTCGTGTCTGGTTGCTGGGTAAAATTTTTAAAAAGGCGAAGACTGTTATTTTAATGAAGCCAAATTTACCTATTGCTTGGTTTGACTATGCTGTGATTCCAGAGCATGACGGTATTCTTTCAAATGAGCGCGTTATTGTTACGCGTGGAGCATTGAATCCAATTCGTAATGAAAACCGACATCAGGCAGGCAGAATTTTAATTGCATTGGGTGGTTCATCTAAACGACATCAGTGGAACCATGAAAAAGTATTATTAAGTGTCCAAAAAATTGTTGAGTGTAATTCAAATTCTGAGATTATCCTGACCACCTCACGTCGTACTCCTGTAAGTTTCATTGATATTTTAAAACAACAAAGCTTTGCTAAGTGTTTGCAGATATGTCCGGTTGAGCAAACTCCTCAAGGCTGGATTTTTGAGGAAATGCAAAAGGCAGAAGCTGTGTGGGTAACCGAAGATAGTGTTTCTATGATTTATGAGGCACTTACTGCAGGTTGCCGAGTCGGTGTGATTGCAATGGACAGACTCAAACAAGATCGTATTACCAATTCGGTTGATATACTGCTAGAGAAAAAGTTAATAGCAAATGTGTTTGATATAAATTTGCTTCCTGAAGGACAGGTCCTGCAGGAAGCGGATCGGGTCGTTTATCAGCTCACTAAATGACATTGGCTGTCATCGTGACCTTTATCATAGTTGACTGTTTCTGATGTTGCTAAAATTTCTCTTGGGTATGTTTTGTATTTCGAATTAAATAACGATCTCTCTTGAGAAATGTTTTTACAGTGAATACCTCTCATATCTAAGAGTGTAGGTAATATATTAATTGAGCTAATAGCACTACTTTGTTCTTTAGAAAGAGTACTCGCCATTTCTGGATGATGTTGCTTCCATGAGTTTGAGCTCCACATAATTAAAGGGACATCAAAATTATTTTTCATGTCTAAATGCAGTGAACTATTTTCTTTACATTCTCCAAGATTAAGACCATGGTCAGATGTGTAAATTAAATTGGCGTCCACATTGGTTGCTTTTAATTTTTGAATAACTTCATTGAGCAGATAGTCTGTATAAAGTACCGTATTGTCATAGGTATCTTTAAATTTATTAAATTGTGGTGGATAGCGTTTTGCAAAATCTGCATGTGAACCATAAAGATGTAACACGATGAATTTATGATGTGTTTTTTCTGCCAATGCTCGATCAAATGATTTGAGTAGCTCCTCATCATAATGAGTTTCTAGTGAGGCTGAATATGAATGTTGCGTCAAAAATTGGGTTTCTTGAGCAGAAGAGGCATACGCTGAAACAAGAGAATCATATTCTCCATATTGGGATTGTGCGCTAAACCAGTAAGTTTTGTAACCTGCTGCATTGAAAGCATTCACAATAGAAGGGCTTAAATTATCAGTCCCGTTTAACTTTCCTGTTAATAAGGTCGGTACAGACTTACTGGTCATATAAGAACCTGAAATCGTATTATTAAATAACCATAAATCTTTCTTATATTTTTCTAGATAAGGCGTTGTATTATTTTTGGTATAGCCAAACAAACTTAAACGGTCGCGTCGAGCACTTTCCCCAATAACTAGTACTGTAATGGTAGGGCGAGTTTCCTTAACTTGTGTACATTCAATTTCGTTTTGTGTGGCTATGAAGTCTTTTACTCGATTTACTTCAAGACTCGCTGCTGGTAAACCAAGAAGTAAATTTAAGGGGTAAGATTGTTTAAAATGGCGATATACATTTAGAAACCCTTGCTGATGATCAGGTGCTTTAAGGTAGCGTTGAATTGGCGAAAAAATAAGACATAAGGCTAAAATACGTAGCCATATTGGAGTGCTTAGTCTTTGATTTGGAATGAAATAATAAAATAAAATCAAAGGAATGATGTAAGCAATAATCAAACCAATTGCTAAAGGAAGATCTAATGTCGATAAATAAACTTTGCCTTCAGTTGTAGAGCTACCTAAAATTGTGAGCCACACTGAAATTTCAGTTGGGGCGTTATAGGTAATTTCATAGTACAGTGCAAAAGGGCTTAAAAGATAAATAGGCAAACTAAGCCAGAAAAAACGGCGGTAATGATAAATTAAAAAAACGAAAAAAATAAGCGGATATAAAGCTTTGAAAAAACCATCACTGGAAATAATGCATGATGGAACAAGCAGCATAAAGCAATAAATAAAGAACCATAACTTTCCTGTTTTGAATCGAAAAATCACGCCAAGCTGTTCCAAGTGTAAAAGCGCGATATCATCCTATATTTTGATAACACGGTCTACATAAATTAAGGCATGATATAATATTTTAGTTCATCTCCAGAATTGATGGAATTATAGAGTTTAGAATGAAAATATTGCATATCGCAAATTTTGGCTTTAATAAACAAGGCGCGCATTTTTACTGTACAGACCGTAAAATTTCTGCCGGATTAATTGAAAATGGCCATTTCGTTTATGATTTTAGTTTTCGTGATATGGCACGAATGGGGACGATTTTTAAAACAAAAAAATTGGGTGCCAATTGGGCCAACAAAGAAGTATTAAAAGTCGTCAATAACATTGAACCCGATTTGGTGCTCATTGGACATAGTGACTTGATGAGTCCAGATGTTCTAAGACAAATTAAAGAATCTTATCCAAATACTAAAATTGCATTTTGGTATGTTGATCCGCTTTATTTAGAGAGCAAACTTGGCTTTGTAAAAGCATTCTCCCCGTATTTAGACGCTATCTTTTGTACGACGGGTGGTGAGTATTTACAGAAGTTAAAGCAGCCTCATTTAAGCGTAGCCTATCTGCCTAATGTGGGTCATCGTAACGTTGAAACACTACAGCAATTTTCAAACTCTAAGACTGACAAGACATTTATTTTCTGTGGTGTGGTCTATAAAGAACCTGAACGTGAAAAATTCTTAAAAGATTTGGCAGATGCCCTGCAACAAGGTCATGTAAACTATCAATATTATGGTTGTTTTGAGCAACCAGGTGTTTACGGTAAAGCTTATTATAAGGTTCTTTCTGAAACAAAAATGGGACTTAATTACTCACGTCGTAATGATGTAACCTTGTATAGTTCTGACCGTATTGTACAGTTGACTGGTAATGGTTTACTCACCTTTAGTCCAAGAATTCCAGGTTTTGAGAAACTCTACACTGAGCAGGAAGTGGTTTACTTTGATGATCAGTTTGATTTGGCTAAGAAGATCCAATTCTTTGATCAAAATCCAGAGCAGGCTGAAAAAATAGCGAAAGAGGGCTGGGAGAAAACGCGTAAATCTTTCAATGCTAAACGTATCACTCAATTTATGGTTGAGGTGACATTTAAGCAGCCCCTTTCAGAAAATTATGAATGGTCACATGAGGTTTATGCATGATGTGGTTTTTGTACGTTGCGGTAGGCCTATTAATACTTGCTGTACTGTTATATGTGCTGGGTAATTATACATTCTGGCTTCCGTTCCGTTCGAACAAACTACCACGCATAGTGATGTTGCATCAGGTTACCCCTAAGGATGCTGCCTCTGGTATGAACATGCCCCCTGAAAAGTTTGAACAACTCTTACAGTTGTTGACGCGTAAAGGGGTTATCTTCTGCTTTGTTTCTGAGCTTGAACAATATCGGAATCAAAAGAATGTGGTTGCTTTAAGTTTTGACGATGGCTTTATGGATAACTATCTTTATGCCTATCCATTACTTAAAAAATATAATGCAAAGGCAACCATTTATTTGGCAACGCAAATTGAAGGTATTGAAAAGCTCACTCACGATCAAATCCATGAAATGGCGAACTCTGGTTTGATTGAGTTCGGTGCGCATACTCAACATCATGTGAACTTGCTTAAGCTTGATGACCAAACGGCTTACAATGAGATGCTTCAGTCTAAGCGTGATGTTGAAGCATTAGTTGGAAAATGCCCTAGTTTTGCTTATCCATTTGGTCGTTTTAATGAAAAGCACCAGAAAATGGCCCAAGATATTGGCTTTAAAAATGCAGTATCGACTCGTAAAAAAATCGAAGCGTATGAAGCAGATAACCAATTTAATATTCCACGTGTCAGCACGCATGGTGCCATGAATGCTTTACAGATGCGTATCGCCCTTGCTAAAGGACGTTATAAGTTATGAATAAAATTCCATGTAGTGTTTATATTGTCACTTTAAACTGTGGTGCTTGGTTAGAGCGAACTTTGCAAAGTGTCAGTGAGTTTGATGAAGTTATTATTTTAGACTCAGGTAGTACTGATAATACTTATGAAATTGCAAAGCGCTTTGAAAATACCCAAATTTCTCATCAAGACTGGCAGGGTTATGCTGGGCAAAAAAGTTTGGCCTTAGCAAAATGCCGAAATGATTGGGTACTCAATTTAGATGGCGACGAAGTCTTATCTAATGAATTAAAACAAGAGATTGTTGAGACTATTCAGCAGAACAAGCTTGATGCATTAATCACTCCAATTAATGATGTTTTTTTAGGTGTTCCCAACAGCAAACATACTAAAAAACATGCAAAGGTGCGTTTTTTTCGTAAGTCTAAAGGGCATTACGACCTTGCCAATAAGGTCCATGAAAATGTGATTGTAGAAGGTGAATCTCAGCGTGCTCAACATGATATCTATCATTATGGCGAGTCGAGCATTTTCGTTAAAGTCGAAAAAAATAATCAATATTCCAACCTCAAAGCACTAGAGAAATACCAAAAAGGAAAGTCTCCAAGCGTTGCAAAATTGGTTTTGGTAATGCCAGTGACTTTCATGAAGTCTTATTTTATTCGCCGTAGTTTCTTAAATGGTTGGCGTGGTTTCGTAAATAGTATGATTAACGCGTTTTATGCTTTTCTAAAAGAAGCCAAACTATTTGAACAGACCATGAATAAAGATAAAAAATAAGTAGGCAAGCTATGAAAATTGTTCAGGTATTGGCAACTAGTGGTGGAGTTGGTGGTTTAGAGCAGCACACTTTTAACCTTGTTAATGAGCTCGCTTTAAATCATGAAGTACATGTGATTGCACATCCTTGCTATCTAGACAAGTTTAGCCAACAAGTACATTTTCATGCGGTTGATTTTGCACGTAGCCGTTGGAATATTTTTTTACTCTGGCAACTTAAAAATCTTATCCAGCAAATTCAACCTGCTATTGTTCATGCACAAGCAGGAAAGGCGGCTGAACTGATTGCCCGAATTAAGCCATTTTTATCTGGCCCAAAATTTGTGACAACAGTACATGGTACTAAAAAGAATAAGTCTGCTTATTTAGCGGGTGATGCTGTTATTGCGGTGAGCCAAGCACTCACGCAAGGCATTCCAGAGTCTAAAGCCCATGTGGTTTACAACGGGGTCTATCCTCAACCCGTACTTACAGTTGAAAATAAAGAAAAGTTACTTCAATCGATTCAAAAAGATTTTGCTGAGCTAGATGCAAGCAAAAAAGTTGTTATGTGTATTGGACGTCTAGAGCCAGTAAAAAATATCAGTTTACTGATTGAGTCGATGCAACAGATTGATGCCAATTTATGGATTATTGGTGATGGTTCACTTCGAGTAAGTTTAGAAAAACAAGTCAGTGAATTAAACATGCAAGATCGGGTCGCTTTTCTTGGCTTTAGAACTGATGCACGTGATCTGGTGCAATTAGCAGATATCGTGGTTTTGTCATCAGATCGTGAAGGTTTTCCACTTGTTATGGTCGAAGCTTTACGGGCTGACAAAGCAATGGCTTCAACCAAAGTAAACGGTGTGATTGAGTGGCTGCCAGAGCAATATCTGGCAGAAATTGGAGATGCACAAGGTTTAGCAAAAGCGATTAAATGTGCGCTTCAACCTGAAGCTCAAAACGACTTCAGCCCACTATATGCAAAGGCCAAGGCTGAACTGACTGTACCAGCCATGGCTGAGCAGACGCTTAATATTTATAAAGGCCTGCTGAAAACTTAATTATTTTTTGGTGTAAGGCGGATGGCATCAAGTACCACGAAATTATCTTCGACATTAATAGTATGGCAACCGTCATCTGCTTGATTCCAGTCTGGTAAAACCACTTCTAGTAATTTTTCTTCATACGCTGTCGGGCTCAGTTGAGTAATCGCCTTTAATTCGATATTGCCTCCATAACGTTTTAAAGAATCTTGGCTTGGTCGAACCATTTGTCCTTTATAAATAAAAGGTTTACCCGCCATACGGAACTGCTGACTGCCTCGGCATACTGGGTTCATTGGGTGCTCTTGCCAGTTAGGATTTAAAATATCTTCGGTAAAAAATAAATCTAAACGGTCACCGAATTTCTTACAATCACGACGCGTTGAGGTAAAAAGATACCATAAGCCTTCATGGTAAAAAGGAGTGCTGTCAACTGCTTCAATATTCTCTAAAAGATTAGAATGCTTTTCCCATTTCAACGGGAAATCAGTACATTTCCAAAGCTCAATAGTTTTGTTGGCAGAAGATTCAGGAACCATGTACCAAGTACTATTTATTTTAAATACGCAAGGATAAGAAAGGTGATAGTCGAGCTTTAGGATTGTCTCTGGTGGCGTGTAGGTGCCATCTTTAAAGACTTCTAAAACAGAAAGAAAGCCTACAGGATGTTCATCATCAACTTCTTCAAAGAAAATGAAATGACGATCATTTTCATAAGCATAAAAGCTATCTGCAAATGTAAATTTTCTAGGTGAGTGGATTTCAAAGAGTGAATCTAATTGTTCAAGTGTTGTAAAGGGTTGGTCTAACCAGCCAAAACGCATATACCAATGAGAGTCAAAAGTTTTTGCTTTTTTTGCTTGTTGGTACTTGTACCATTTTTTTTGGATTGAACGAATCATGACAATACAAGAAAATAAAAAAGATATATTAACTCTATTTTACATTAGATATGATACTCGCTGTTTAAAAGGGGAATAGCTTAATGAAGATTTATGTTGTAACTATTGAAGATGAAAAATCACTTCGTTTAAGTAAGTTCCTCGGCCAAAATTTTTTTGAGCAAGGAGCCTTACCTATCACAAAAATAGGAATCAAGGGTGGGGAACTTTCAGCAAAAGAATATTTCGAAAAAGCTGTTAAAGGACGTTCAAAACCATTAACTCCAGCAGAATTGGGTTGTACCTTATCTCATCTTTCAGCTTTAGAAAATTTCTTGGAAACCAATGAGGAACTTGCCCTAATTTTTGAAGATGATGCTATTTTATCTAGTGAGTTAAATTTTAAAGATTTAGAAAAAGAGCTAAAAAATTTTAATTTACCTAAAAATATTCTATTCAGTCTGGGGGGGATACAGATGAAAGAAAGTTTAAAGGTAAGGGGTGTCTTAAAAAATAATAAATTATTTAATAAAGACGTATTGGAAGTACATCCACACTTTTATAACCGGGTAAACTATGCTGTTGCTTATGTAGTTGATCGTGAAATGGCAAAAAATTTAATTGCTTATCATTACTTGATTAGAAAAGCAGATGACTGGAGTTATCTATTTGACTTTAATGGAAGTTCACATATTTTTATGACATATTTGGTAGATCATCCTGTTATTAATTTAGGAGAAAAAGATACACAAATAAGTGCGATTGAAGGTGAGCGTGCTAAGTCTTCTGATTTACCTAAAAGTCGTTATGGTATATCTTTAAATTATAATTTTGCGAAATTAAAATATAAAAAATATCCTTTTAATGAATAAATTAGTTGTAAAAGAGATAATTTGATTACCTCTTTTTTTTAAATAGAAAAATAAATTTAAAAATCTAAAAAAGAGTTATTTTTAAATTTATTTTTAAGTACGTATGGTGTCAAAAGGGCACGGTCAGATCCAATTAATTTAATTAAATAAGGCATCTGATCTGGTCGCTCTTTTAAGACTAAAGCTTCAATGAAATAAATATTACATTTCAAATCAATGTTTTGATATAGAAAAGCATTTTTGTCACAATTAATTAGTGAAATACTATTGGGTATTTCTCGTAAGACTTTTTGACAAGCTACATAGGCAACTAGATATTCAAGTAAACCAATATTTTGAAAATATTCCGAATAATTTGGCTTTGTATTTCTTATTTCAGAAATATAGTTTTTAACCCCAAGTTTTAAAGCATATGATAATTCATCTAACCATTTTTAAAGAAAATATTTCCTTTTTCTGAAGCAAGTAACCAGTTCTCTATAACTGGATAATCTTTTACAGTCGTATTCTCAGCTCTATAATAAGCAAAAGCAGAAGTTTTATTTTTTTTACAAGTATCTAAAATCCATTGAAGATTACTATAGATTATAATACTTGCATCCAACCATATGCCTCCATAATAATAAAGGAGATAAAATCTCAATAAATCTGATTTTTGTTGAGGAGTTAAGTTTTTATAAACTGAAAAGTCAAAATCACAAAACTCTGTTATATTTTTAGAGTTCAAAATATTAATTTGATATTCAGGATTTAATTTCTTTACTTGATTAAAGCATCTTTCCACAAGCTCAGGTACTTCTGAGTCCCAATACATCCAAATTATTTTTGGTATGATAATTTCAGATTTATCTAAAGAATTTAAAATAATTGGATCTGCAAAGTTTTCAGAATTAAGATTTTTAAATCTTATATCTTTGTAGTATCTTAAATTAAATGCTAAAAAACGAAAAAATTTTCTTGTAGATTTTCGTAAGCCCATAACAACCTCAAATGATAAATAATTTTTTATTTATCCGCATTTCCTTTCAGCACCATATAAATGAGTGCTACAAAAATAAGTAATGCACCTGCGAGGCTGCTTACACAGAAATAAAGAATGCGTTGGTTGGTCGTTAAATTAAATAGTTCATGTGAAAGGATATAGCGCATGAAAAACCATTGCGCAAGAGAGAATACAATCACGACTAAAGCATGTCGACGAACGTCAGGACGCATTGCCATAATCAATTACCATGCGGGAGAAGAGAGCAGCTATTATGCCATTTGCCCACTGTCACCTCAATAGACTATGAATTAACGAAATTGTTTAGAAATAATAAAAATATGAAGGAATTGTGAACTTTAATTAACATTAATAAATAGTAATATCCCTCTTATTTGCTAAAACTTTCATTATCTTGTTGAATTTAGCTTAGGGGAGAATAATGCAGCCTATTGATTTTGTAATGATTTGGGTCGACTCAACTGATACTAAATGGCAGCAAGATTATAAATATTATAAATCTAAAGAAGCAAATACACAGGTGACTGAGGTCATTGATGAATGCCGTTATCGTGATTGGGATAATCTTCAATATTGGTTTAGATCTGTTGAAAAATTCTGTCCTTGGGTACGAAAAATTCATCTAGTAACTTGTGGTCATTTTCCAGAATTTTTAGTACAAAATCATCCAAAATTAAACTTGGTGACCCATGATCAAATTATAAATCCAGACTATTTACCTACTTTTAACTCTCATGCTATCGAAATTAATATTCATAAAATAGAAGGTCTTACAGAGCACTTTGTCTATTTTAATGATGATACTTTTATTAATAGCCCCCTAGAACCTGAGTTTTTCTTTAGAAATGGTCTACCTTGCGATGGAGTTAGACTACAGCCTTTAATGGTAGTGGGAGAAGAGAACTTTTTAGGTGCTGTTGCTTTGACCGATGTTGCGATTATTAATAAATATTTTGATAAGAGAAAATTATTTCGAAAAAATCCTTACGCACTTTTTAATCATCGTTATTCAATCAGTAATAATTGGGGTAACTTTTTAAGTTTATATAATCGAAAATTCTCAAGTTTTTATAGTAATCATTTACCTCAACCATTTTTGAAATCGATATTTGAAGAGGTTTGGGAAAAAGAAGAAAACTACTTAAAGGAAGTATCAAGTCATCGATTTAGACAGCCTTTAGATGTTAATCAGTACTTGTTCAGATTGTGGCAGTTATGTTCTGCTCGTTTTTGCCCCGTAAATATATTTGAGCGTGGTCAAAATTTTAATTTAAGAATCCAAAATCTTCCTGAAATTAATCATGTTATTAAAAATGAGCACCTTCCACAGATTTGTTTAAATGATGATGAGCAAGTGGTTGATTTTGAAAAACTAAAAAAAGAAATTATTCAGATTTTTGAACAAAAATTTAATACAGTTTCGAGTTTTGAAAAAGAAATATCTCATTAAAAATTATTTATTAAAAAACCCTGCATAAGCAGGGTTTTTTAATTTCACAATCTAATAATTATTTAGATTCTTCAGCTTTTGGCTTTTCACGTAAGCGGATGCCCAAGTCACGAAGCTGGTTTGCTTCAACAGGAGCAGGTGCTTGAGTAAGTGGACATTCAGCAGTTTTCGTTTTAGGGAATGCAATAACGTCACGAATTGAAGTCGCGCCAGTCATAAGCATTACTAAACGGTCAAGACCAAATGCCAAACCACCGTGAGGAGGGGCGCCATAACGAAGTGCGTTAAGCAAGAAGCTGAATTTCTCTTCTGCTTCTTCATCAGAAATACCAAGCGCTTCAAAAATCGCTTTTTGCATTTCTAATGTGTAAATACGAAGAGAACCGCCACCAACTTCAGTACCGTTCAATACCATGTCATAAGCAACAGAAAGTGCTTCGCCTGGATTGCTCTTCACATCTTCTACGCTAGATTTAGGTAGTGTGAATGGATGGTGAACAGAAGTCCATTTGCCATCGTCAGTTTCTTCAAACATTGGGAAGTCAACAACCCAAAGTGGAGCCCACTCACAAGTTGCAAGGTTCAAGTCATGACCGATCTTGACACGAAGTGCACCCATAGCATCGTTTACAACTTTGGCTTTATCAGCACCGAAGAATACGATATCGCCATTCTCTGCACCAACACGCTCAAGTAACTTCATTACGATTGGTTCAATGAATTTAACGATAGGAGATTGAAGACCTTCAATTCCTTTTTCGATTTCATTGACTTTGATATACGCCAAACCTTTCGCACCGTAGATGCCAACAAATTTAGTGTATTCATCAATTTGGCTACGAGTTAATGAACCTGCACCTGGTACGCGAAGTGCTGCAATACGGCCTTTAGGGTCTTTTGCAGGACCAGCAAATACTTTGAACTCAACTTCTTGCATTAAATCTGCAACGTCAACGAGTTTCAATGGAATACGCAAATCTGGTTTATCAGATGCATAGTCACGCATCGCTTCGCTATATGGCATGCGGCGGAATTTTTCAAATTTTACGCCAAGCAAGTCATTAAATAGTTTAACAGTCATGCCTTCCATCAAATCCATGATTTCATCGTCATTTAAGAACGATGTTTCAATGTCGATTTGAGTGAATTCTGGCTGACGGTCAGCACGTAAGTCTTCATCACGGAAACATTTCGCGATTTGGTAGTAACGATCGATACCACCAACCATCAATAATTGTTTAAACAATTGAGGTGATTGTGGAAGTGCGTAGAAGCTACCATTTTGTACGCGACTTGGTACTAAATAGTCACGTGCACCTTCAGGTGTTGCACGAGTTAAAATCGGAGTTTCAACGTCTAAGAAACCGTGATCATCTAAATAGTTACGGATCAAGTTAGTTACTTTAGAACGGAAACGTAAACGCTCTAACATTTCAGGACGGCGAATGTCCAAGAAACGATATTTTAAACGGTGTTCTTCTGACACGTTAATCGTGTCATCATTTAATGGGAATGGAGGAGTTTCAGAAGCAGCAAGAACTTCGATTTCTTTGCCTAAAACTTCGATTTGACCACTCACCATATTTGGGTTTTCAGTACCTTCATAACGGCGACGAACACGACCTGTAATTTTTAATACATATTCAGAACGTGCTTTATCTGCAGTTGCAAATGCTTCTGGAGTATCTGGGTCAATAACCACTTGAACGAGACCATCACGGTCACGCATATCAAGGAAAATAACACCGCCATGGTCACGGCGACGATGTACCCAACCGCATAATGTAACGGTTTGGTCGATTTGGGCTTCAGTTAAAGAGCCACAGTAATGAGTTCGCATCATGATGAAGATTATCCAAACTATATTGGCTGAAAGGACGGATGCGTAAACCGCGCACCGTCAAAAAAGTAAGTTTTCGATTATGCCCTGTTGAATGGCATGCCACAAGAACTAGATCAAAAAACAGCTATAATTTAGCTAAAAATGAGCAATTTGGCAGCAAGTTTACCGATTAGCCCATTCTTTGTTGTCGATCTAAAAACAAGAATAATAAGCACCCTAAACTAAAAGTACTTAACCAACCTTGCATAAACTCATTAATAGATCGGCCTGTAAAGTAATAGGTGTCGGTATGCCAAACCTCATGAGGAATGTAACGGGCATAATCCCAAAGTGAAAATAAGCCCAAAAGGGTAGATAAAATAAACAGAGACCATGCAAAAATTTTAATTTTATGACTTATTTTCCAGTGCTGTTTATGTTTTTGATAGTAATGAATACTCATCCAGCCTAAAAAAGGTAATGCTAGAGCAGAAGAACCGAGTTGAAGTAGTCGATGCAAAGGATAGGGACGACCAAAGAAATGAACCGTTTGGGATAAAAAATCTTGGAAGATAAAAGTTCGAAAGTCAGAATGAGTAAGACCATCCCAAATGAGATGAGTGGCAATACCGATAATGAGTGCAAATATAATTCCAATTAAAAAGTAGATAAAACGTTTAAAAGAGTCTAATTTCAAATCATGCTGAATACCAAAAAAACGGTAAACCACAGGTCGATAAAGTAAATACCAAATGACGCAAAACAATAAACCTAATGCAAGGTTTGGGTAAAGCAAACCCTTCCATTGATGAGTCAGCATACCTGACTGAACTGTAAATAAGCGGTAAAGGTCAGGTGTCATGCTGCCAATAGCTAGGGCGGCAACAGGCAAAGTGTTTCGGCTTAGTTTAGCAATCGGTGGAGCAAGAACAGCATGAGAGATTGTAAAAGGCATTGGAAAACGAAGCTTCTCACATCATCAAAACAACGAGTCTAACGAAACATGCCTTTGGTTAATGTTTTTTATTGCAAAACATTTGGAATGTTATAATATAACGTAAAAAATATGGGGCATTGACTATGCAGCTCAAAACACAGCTTTTTGTTCTCTCATTATTATCACTTTCTATTCAGCAAGTGATGGCAGCGGATGACACAAATACTAAGGAAGAGAAACCTGCCGAATTGGCAACAATTACGGTTAAAGCAGAACCCACAGCACCAGCCAATAATACGTCTTTAGCAGAAGGTGCAACGAGTATTGGTAATGCCTTAAATGGTCAGGCAGGGGTTTATTCAGCTCAATATACAGGAGGGGCGAGCCGCCCTGTCATTCGTGGTCAAGACGGTACACGTGTCAAGATCGTACAAAACGGTGGCGATGTAATGGATGTTTCATCTGTATCGCCAGACCATGCCGTTACGGTTGATCCAAACTCTGCCCAAGATATTCAGATATTAAATGGTGCTGAAGCATTATTATATGGTGCAGGCTCTGTGGGGGGACTGGTAAATGTTGTTGATGAAAAAATTCCAACCAGCATGCCAGACAAGGGCTATCAAGGAAAAGCCGGTGTCCGCTACAACTCAGGTAGTGATGAGCTACTATATTCAGGGCAAGCGACAGTCGGTTTAGGGGACCATGTTGCGCTACGTGTCGGTGGTTTAAAGCGCGATGCGAATGACTATATTTTGCCTAGAGATTTACAAACAGACGAGCGTCGTCAGGATAGCACTTTTGCCGACTCTAAAAATTATAATGCTGGATTATCTTGGATTGGGGATCGTGGTTTTATCGGTGCTTCATTTAGCCAGCGTCATGATCAATATGGTATTCCTGCCGATAATGAGCTTTTTGGTTCATGTGAACGTGATGGCTTGCACCTTGTGTGTGGAACTGACGACCCATCAACCGATCATGAGCATGAGCACGAACATGATGCCTCATGGATTAATCTCAAAGAAAAGCGTTACGATTTAAAAGGTGAGTTAAGAGACCCGTTTGCAGGTTTTGCTAAAGTTGCAGCGCAAGCAAGCTATACCGATTATCAACATGAAGAAATGCATAATACTGATGTCGGAACAACTTTTAAAAGCAAAGGGATTGATAGCCGAGTTACATTAGAAAATAATGCTTGGGCGGGTTGGACAGGACAAATTGGCGCGCAATATACCCAACAAAAACTGAATATTGTTGGTGATGAGTCGATTATGGATCCAAGCAAAACCCAACGTTATAGCGTATTTGGTTTGCAACAAAAACAAATCAATAACGTCAATCTTGCAGTTTCTTCGCGTATTGATCATCAAACTATCGACATTGAGTCAGATCAAAAGAATTACACGGGTACTGGATATTCGGTTGCTGGCACAGCAAGCTGGGAATTTATTCCGCAATACAAATTGTCCCTCACAACATCACACCAAGAACGTTTGCCATTTGCTCAAGAGTTGTATTCGGACGGTGTGCATATGGCGACCAATACTTATGAGTTGGGTAATGATGACCTGAAGAAAGAGCGCTCAAATAATGTTGAGTTAGGTTTGCACTTTAATAATGATCTTTTGAAATACAACGTAAGCGTGTTCCATAACCGTTTTGATAATTTCATTTATGCTAATACATTGGATGATTTCCAAGGCTTCCGTCTTATTCAATATAGTCAAGATGCAGCTAAGTTCTATGGTGTCGATGCTGACCTAAGCTACCAAATTTCACCTGTATATAATTTAGGGCTATTTGGTGATTATGTTCGCGGCAAAATTGATAATGAAAATGCACCACGTATTCCGGGTGGGCGTTTAGGTACTAAAGTTAAAGCAGATTTTGGTGATGGATGGGATGGTTCTGCCGAGTATTATCATGTATTCAAACAAGATGATATTGCTAATTATGAAACCAAAGGTCAGAGCTATAACATGCTGAATTTAGGCGTTGGTTATAACGGCAAATATAGCAACATTGGTGATTACCGAGTGTTCTTGAATGCCAACAACTTGCTTGATAGCCGAATTTATCAACATGAGTCTTTCCTTGCAAATGTTCCACAAGTCGGGCGTAATTTTACTGTCGGTGTAAACTTTAGTTTCTAAGGCCTAACACGAAACTAAACTTGAAAAATCAAGCTAAAAGACCTAATTTGGAATGATCAAGTTAGGTCTTTTTTATGCGTATTTTTCAGCGAATTCATCAAAAAATAAATTGGTCAGGGCGTCGTTATATGGCGGTATTACTTTGCGTTGTTGCTATTGCATATATTGCATCGGCAATTTACCACACAGTAAAACCATTACCACAGGGCATTAACTTTAGTGGCAAGCTTAGACATGCCGATGTCAAATTTTTAGCAGATAAAACTTATCTGGATGCCAATGGTCAACAGAAGCTTGATCAACATATTTTTGATGAAATTTTAAAAATGATTGATGAGGCAAAGACTACGATAGTGGTCGATATGTTTTTATTTAATTCAGAGGTGGGTGACTCAAAAATAAAGCAAAGACCATTGATGCAGGAACTTACTAATGCGTTGATTAGTAAAAAAAGACAAAACCGTCAAATCCAGATTGTATTAATTACTGACCCGATTAACTCAGTTTATGGCGGTTTAAGTCCGGAGCATTATCGGCAATTACGACAAGCCGGTGTTGATGTTATCGAAACGAATCTGGCACCTTTACGTGCTTCAAATCCACTTTGGTCTGGTTTTTGGTATATTTGTTGCCAAAATATCGGAAATAATCCAGACAAAGGTTGGTTACCCAATCCTTTTGGTAATGAAAAAATTACATTACGCAGTTATCTGAACCTATTTAATTTTAAAGCGAATCACCGTAAAACCTTGGTTGTTGATACTGACGCTGGTTGGAAATCATTGGTCACTTCAGCAAATCCACACGATGGTAGTTCGAGACACTCTAATGTGGCGTTGATTGTAACAGGAGCCACAGCTACTGATATTCTTCAAACAGAAGCTGCTGTTGCGCAGATGTCTGGAAGTAGCTCACCATCACTCATTTTAGGTGACTTCGAAAAAGATATAACCAAGCCTCAGGTTCAAGTGTTAACTGAGGGCGCAATCTATGAATCTGTACTGAAACTAATTAATTCGGCTAAACCCAAAGAACATCTCGATCTAAGTATGTTCTATTTATCTGAACGCAAGATTATTCAAGCTCTAAAAAATGCACAAGCACGAGGGGTTATGGTTCGGGTTCTGCTTGATCCAAATAAAGATGCATTTGGAAGACAAAAGAATGGTATTCCAAACCGTCAGGTTGCTTCAGAGTTACATGCCGTAGGTATTCCAATTCGCTGGTGTGACACGCATGGTGAACAGAACCATAGCAAAATGATTGTGAAATATAACGACCAGCAAGCTGAGTTGATTGTAGGTTCTGCCAATTTCACTGCTCGTAATTTAAAAAATTACAACCTTGAAACGGATATGTTGGTTATAGGCAAAGTTCAAGATCAAGTTTTTAAAGATGCTCAGGATTACTTCAATACTTCTTGGTCAAATCTACAAGGTAGACAGATGAGCGTCGATTATGCGAAGTATGCAGACGAGTCTAAAGTGAAGTATTGGATTTATCGCTTTATGGAATGGTCAGGGTTATCGACTTTTTAATCACTACCTTTGGAGTTTTCCAAAAAAATGGCTTGTGCCTAGAGTCATCCACAACCTGAGCGAGGGAAAGCAAACATCGTTTGCTTCGAGCGCAAGACAAACAAAGTGCGTAGTTCAAACTCAAGCATAGCTTTCGCCTTGCGGTACGGCAAAGATTATTAATCTTTGCTATTCGCACCTCAGGTTTTGTGGATGACAAATGCTTTTGGTTACTTTGGGCGAAACCAAAGTAACGAATTAGCTACTACAAGTAAAACTTAAAGCGGTAAGACCCCGTCGTGCTAATTAAAAATAGAGAATAAAACTTGGAATATTTTAAGGTGCTGGCGGAATCAATTGATCCAAAGCCTTATCATCTAACTTTTCTATTTCACTCAAATCAGTCTTAATCTTCCACTGCGATTCATCATCTACCGGATTAGGTAAACGTGCTTCAAGCCAATCACATACGGCATCAGGGTTAAACTCAGGATGATTACATTGAATAATCCATGACAAAAAGTCTTTTGCTTCGCCATTCATATAAGGCGGTGGTGACACTGGAAAAAATAACGTAGGTAGACGTTCATTCGTCGATAGATAGTTTAAAACATGGCCGAGTTCTTGCACGGTTTGCCATGCAAGTGGGTGTTCTACATCAATACTGAACTTAAACCACCAAGCGTGTTCGCCATCTGCTCCATGCGCCATAATACGGGCTTCTTGTACACTTGGAACTTTGCAGAAAAATTGATGAAGACGTTCAAAACTGATTTCAGACACAGCAATTGACCTAGCTTAGAAAATGCTAATGGTAGCACAGATACAGATTCTTCATATTTTCTTTATAGTCATTACAAACAATATCAATCAAGCCTGTTTTATTCATGGTTTCTCCTTGACTCTCTTTTAATCTAGCTCTATATCAAGACAAAAGGGATGCACCATGAAAAAGCCAATCGTTCTTGTACTTTCAACTTTAATGTTGGGTATGTCTGCTACTGCGATGGCGGATTCAAATAATCGCTGGGATAACTATCACGGTAAAGACTATCGACATTATGAACAACGCTACGATCATCGTTATGATCGACGCGATGACCATAGACCACCGGTTTGGTCAAATGCAAACCGTGGCCATGAATATGTTGTGTTCAAGCGAGGGGAGCGTATTCCTGTAGAATACCGTGATAACCGTTATTTTGTTTCGGACTGGCGTGCCCATCGTTTATATGAGCCACCACGTGGATATCACTGGGTGAAAACACCGAATCAATATTTATTAGTTGATTCACATCACCAAGTTTATCGTGTGCGTTAAAACTAAAATATAAAAATGAAAAGGCCTCAATATTGAGGCCTTTTTTATGCTAATTCGTCATCTTGTGGTTGAGGAGTTTTTAAAGAGTTGGGTGTTTTTGAATGCTTTTCTTTCATTACAGATGGGTAGTGCCAAGAAGCAAAACGAACCACTAAAATTGAAATCGCTAAAATTAAAATTGAACCAGTAATAATCACTTGATCGATATCTGCTTTATGGTCATGTTGAATATCTGAAATCAGTAAACGCGTTAAGGCTGTAATCGCCACATAAATAAGAAAACGTACAGGCATATGATTGGTTTTAAAATAAATACCGACCATTGCGCCGAGTTCCAGATAAATAAATAACAATAAGATGTCATCGATTGAAGCATACTTTTTGACAGTTAAAATTTCATAAACTGTATGTGCTGCTGACCATGCCACCATACAACCGATAATGAATAAAGCCAAATAATGAAAAGCTTCAACGGCATAGTGACCAAACCGGTCGAGCGTTCTTTCAAACTTTTTCGGATCAGGCATAGTAAAATCTTTTTAATATGAGTATGCCTAGAAAATAAACAAATTTTATGCCAATAGAAATAGTAAATACAAAATAAAAAACGCCTGATTACTCAGGCGTTTTTTATAAAAATCTTAATTATGCTTGGTTTGTAAAGTAGTCTTCACTAAAGCCCATAATTAAGTCTGAACCAGCTTTGATTTTAGCAATACGTGCATCAATATCTGGCAAGATACGTTCAACAAAGTATTGAGCTAAAGCAAGTTTGTTTTGGTAGAAATCACCAGATTTATCTTTAGCAGCAGCTGCAATTTTTGCAAACATATAAGAGAAGCTGAGTAAGCCAACTGCATGTAAGTAATCAACAGCAGCAGCATTTGGGAAATCTACATTTTCAGCAGCTTGTTCAATAATAAACTGAGTGATTGCTTCAATTTCAGTTGCAGCATCTAAAGTTGCATCTTTAATGAAGTTCAAATCGGTGTCTAAATCATTTGCAAAGTCACGGATTTCTGTAATGTATTCAGCAATGAATGCACCGCCACATTTAATAGTTTTACGACCAATTAAATCTTGAGACTGAACGCCGTTGGTACCTTCGTAGATTTGCGCAATACGAAGATCACGAATACATTGTTCCATACCCCATTCACGAATATATCCGTGACCACCAAATACCATCTGAGCATCTAAAGTTGCTTGGAATGCGGTATCTGTAAGGTAAGCTTTTGCGATTGGTGTTAAAAGCGCAACGCGATTATTGGCTTTTTTCACAGCTTCTGCATCAGTTGAGAACTTAGTGATATCTAGCTGTTGACCTACATAGACTGCAAATGCACGAGAAGCTTCGTTGTTTGCACGTACATTTAACAACATACGACGTACATCACCATGTACTAAAATGCTATCAGCAGGCTTGCTTGGTGATTGGACACCAGCTGCACTACGGCCTTGTAAACGGTCAGTCGCATATTGAGCAGCATTTTGATAAGCAAATTCAGAAGCACCTAAACCTTGAATACCCATTGATAAACGTTCGTAGTTCATCATAACGAACATCGCAGCGAGACCTTCGTTTTCTTTACCAACGAGGTAACCTTTTGCGCCATCAAAGTTCATTACACAAGTAGCAGATGCTTTGATCCCCATTTTATGTTCAATAGAACCTGGGCCAACATGGTTGCGGTCACCTAAAGAACCATCTTCTTTTACAAGGTATTTCGGTACGATAAATAGCGAGATACCACGTGAACCAGCAGGAGCATCTGGAGTTTTAGCAAGTACCAAGTGAATGATGTTTTCTGCTAAATCGTTGTCACCGCCAGTGATGAAGATTTTAGTACCTGTAATGTTATAAGTACCGTCTTCATTACGTTCTGCTTTAGTTTTAATAATACCTAAGTCAGTACCTGCATGTGGTTCAGTCAAACACATGGTACCTGACCATTCACCGGAATAAATCTTAGGTAAATAAGTTTCTTTTTGCTCTTGAGAAGCATAGCTACTTAAAGCCATACCAGCACCTACTGAAAGAAGCGGGTAGAGCATGAAAGATGGGTTTGTCGCAAATAACATTTCATCGGCAAGAACGGTCAGCATTTTTGGCATGCCTTGACCGCCCCATTCTTCATCTGCGCCTAAGCCAATCCAACCACCTTCTGCATATTGACGAAATGCATCTTTAAAGCCAGCAGGCGTAAAGACTTCGCCGTTTTCATAGCGAGCGCCTTCTTCATCACCAGTACGGTTTAATGGATGAGTCACGTTCTGAGCAAATTTAGCCATTTCTTCTAAAATTGCTTCAGCTGTTGCAGCATCTACATGAGCGAGTTTCTCATTAGACTGCCAAAATTGTTCTGCTTTAAATACATCATTTAAGATGAATTTCATATCAGCTAAAGGAGCATTGTAAATTGGCATAATCGTTCACCTTTTTTATGCACATCAACTTGTGCTAGATATCCTGTAAAACGAAATGGATATTGAATTTAAAGTCTAAATTTATCACTGATCTTATAAAAAAAGGACCGTCAAAACTGAGCAGTCCTTTTTTAGTTTTTAACATTGCATATCGCAACTAACTATGGTTAGAAAGCGAAATGTTCAGCATCTAATGACATCAATGGGTCTAAACCACCAGCAATAACGTCTACGTGAGAACGTACGCGTGGCAAGATTTTCTTGAAGTAGAAGCGAGCAGTCGTAACTTTCGCGTTATAGAAATCAACGTCAGTTGTACCTTCTGCTAATTTCTCTTGTGCTACAAGCGCCATACGAGCCCATAGATAAGCTAAAGTCACGTAACCAGCGAAGTAGAGGTAATCTACAGCAGCAGCGCCCACTTCATCCGGATTTTGCATTGCACGCATACCGATTTGCATAGTGAGGTCGCCCCATTCTTTGTTAAGCGCAGCAAGTGGCTCAACAAATTCTTTCATGGCAGCATTGTCTTTATTTGCTTCTACAAACTTGTGAACAATCTTAGTGAAATCACGAAGCATTGCACCTTGAGTTTGTAAAACTTTACGGCCTAATAAGTCTAGTGCTTGAATTTCAGTTGTACCTTCATACAAGCAGGCAATACGTGTATCACGTACGATTTGTTCCATGCCATGCTCAGAAATAAAGCCATGACCACCGAAGACTTGAACACCGTGCTTAGCAGACTCAGAACCTGTTTCAGTTAAGAATGCTTTTGCAATTGGAGTCAATAAAGACAAGATGTTGTCAGCAAACTTACGCTCTTCTTCAGTTTCGCCTTTTTCAACGATATCTGCATATTGAGCAAGTAAGTAAACAAGTGCACGACCGCCTTCAGCAAATGCTTTTTGAGTTAAAAGCATGTTGCGAACAGCAGGGTGAACAATAATTGGATCTGCTTCTTTTTCCGGAGCTTTAGGACCAGAAAGTGAACGCATTGCTAAACGCTCTTTCGCGTAAGCTAAAGCACCTTGGAAAGATGACTCAGATGCAGATAAACCTTGAACCGCAGTACCAATACGTGCTGTGTTCATGAAGGTGAACATACAGTTCAAACCACGGTTTTCAGGTCCGATCAAGTAACCTTTAGCTTGGTCAAAGTTAATGACACAAGTTGCGTTACCATGGATACCCATCTTGTGTTCAATAGAACCACAGCGTACTGCATTACGCTCACCAATCGTTCCGTCTGCATTGACATTGAACTTAGGAACGATAAATAACGAAATACCTTTAGTCCCTTTTGGTGCACCTGGAAGGCGAGCAAGAACGATATGGATAATGTTTTCAGCCATATCATGTTCACCAGCAGAGATAAAGATTTTCTCGCCAGAGATTGCATAGCTACCATCTGCATTTGGTTCTGCTTTAGTACGGATAATACCTAAGTCTGAACCTGCATGAGATTCAGTTAAACACATCGTACCTGTCCAAACACCTGAAACAAGGTTTGGTAAGTAAGTATTTTTTTGTTCATCAGAACCATGATGTTCTAATGTACGTACTGCTCCGTGAGACAAGCCAGGGTACATACCCCATGCCCAGTTAGAGCTACCTACCATTTCTGAAATTGCGATACCTAAAGAGTTAGGTAAACCTTGACCGCCGTATTGTTCTTCTGCTGATAAAGACGGGAAGCCAAGTTCGATGTATTTTTGATAAGCTTCTTTAAAGCCTGTTGGTGTAGTAACAACACCATCATTCCAAGTACAACCCTCGCGGTCGCCAACTTGGTTTAAAGGAGAAAGTTCATTTTCACAGAAGTCTGCCGCAGCTTCTAAATATTGATCAACCAATTCACGGCTTACGTTACCTTGAAAGTCAGGTAATTTTGCATAGTGTTCTTCAGCATTTAATAATTCATGCAAAACAAATTGCATATCACGTAAGGGCGCTTTGTATTGTGGCATATCGGGTTCCTCAATACTGGTGAAACCAGAGTTATAATCCTAATCTACGATAATGTGCCATAAGAGGCACCTTGAACCATTACATCGTGCAACAACTTGCATAACTGTACAAGCACCTCAGGGCCTTTACTTTGTGACTGCAAAGTCAAGAAAAAAATACTTGAACTATGTAAGTGCTTTGAGTGTAAACACTTTTGGTGAAGTTTAGATGAGACAAATAGTCAAAATCGTAAATAGTTATGTACACAAAAAAGGCGCCTATAGGCGCCTTTTATTGCAGTATTTTTAAAATTATTTTGCTTGTGGTGCTACTGGAGCTGGAGCATTCATTGGAGGTTGAGGACGCTTTGGCTCGAAACGAAGATTACAAGTCCCTTCAAGTGTTCTATCTCCAACTTGGACATTTACAGCTTGACCATTTGCCTTGCCTTCACATGCTTTTTGAATCTGTTCAAAACGAGCTTGACGTTCTGCGCGGTGCTGTTCCCACGCTGCTTTTTGCTCAGGTGTAAATTCACGATGTTTCATGCGGTGATGACCATCACGTGGACCATCTTTCATCATATGATGGTCTGAATTAGGCGTTTGAGGGTTTGATTGACAAGCTGCCAAACTGCCCATAGTTACAATTGCTGCACTGAATAATGCGATTTTAGCCGTCATTTTCATATTTAAAGCCCTTTAATGTTTGTTTTAAGATGACTTAAAGATTAGATAATAAAGATGAAGAAACAATGGAGAGTTTTTCTTTTCGTTGTTGGTTACAATGCAAAATATAGGATAAAAATGAGAGAGTGCTTTTGAACGTTCTACGTGTTCCCATTGCATTGCGGCTATTTTTAACGGTCTTGCTTACCACGCTGTTAATTGCAACCGCAAGTTTGAGTGTTCTGCACTGGACCATGCAAAAGAACTTTGCCAAATATGTGGCCGATGTTGAAATGCAAAAGCTAGATCGGCTCATGACCAATCTTGGAAATGTTTATAACGTTTATCATGATTGGGGAAACGCGATTCAAGCCCAAATCTTACAAATTGAAGGAACAGCCGCTCCAGATGATTACGATCGTCTTTCACAGTGGTGGTTAAGACGCCAATATGACATTGCCATTCAGCAGCATTCTTTCGATGAACACACTCTCATTAATGTTTCTCCAGATGGTGCATCTCCAAATAAAAATTCTATTTTTAGCGATGAAGAGTTACGCACACTAGAAAAAAACTTACCTTCTGAATATCAACCATTTGAAGGTTTAAAATTCCCGTTAAGTGCTAACCAGTTTCGTCCACGTGATGACAATAAAAACAAGTCAAAAAGAGGAAGTCTCAAAGATATTGAGACACAAAATGGTAAGAAGCGCTTTATTGCTTTACCAGACCGTTTAGGCTTAAGTTCTCGTTTATCCTTATATGATGCCAAACATCAGTTTGTAGTGGGTGAACCGCCATCTTCAGATCAAATGTCGTACCGTCCTATCATCGTCAACAATGAGGTGGTAGGGTACTTAGGACTAAAACCAGTCCTAGATAAAGAAGATGCTTTAAGTATTAATTTCTTTAGTAATCAAAAGCGTTATTTACTTTTAATTTATGCCTTAACATTGCTGTCGAGTTTAGTTGCAGCACTTTTAATGGCAACTTATTTTAAAAAGCCAATTCAGCGTTTATTAAATGCAACAAATGAATTAACTAAAGGTAATTATCAGCATCAAGTTGTGATTAAACGAAATGATGAACTAGGTGACTTATCAACTCAACTAAATCATTTAGCCGAGATTTTACATCAACATGAAGAATCACGACGTCAATGGGTTGCAGATACATCTCATGAGTTAAAAACACCATTAGCTGTATTGCAAGCGCAAATCGAGGCAATGCAAGATGGCATTCGAAAGGCGACTCCTGAACATCTCGATGCCATGATGCGACAAGTTTCAAGTTTAAAGAAACTCACTCAAGATCTTGCAGACTTGGCACAGGCCGATGCCCAGCAACTTAAATGCTATTTAAGTTCGGTCAACCCTTGGGATGTTGTACTGCAAGAAGTCGAAAATTTCAGACCTAAACTCGAACAGGCAGAGCTGGAAATTGAGGTGGAAGGTGAGGGCGTTCCATTATTATTAGACCGTGATCGCTTTAAACAAATTATTGTTAATTTAATTAGTAATAGTATTCGTTATACCGAAACAGGTGGAAAGATTCATATTCATACAAGTCAAACGTCTCAGGAGTGGACTTTATATGTCGATGACAGTCCGTTTGGTTTAAGTGATGAGCAATTATCACGTTTAGGTGAACGTTTTTATCGTGTAGATGATTCGCGCACGCGTAGTACAGGTGGAACAGGACTAGGCTTAGCTTTATCTTGTAAAATTGCGCAAGCGCTTGGTGGTACACTAAGTTTTGAACACTCACCATTAGGTGGTTTACGTTGTGTACTTACCTTTAAAAAGCAGAGTTAAATAAAAGGAAAAATGGCCCATGAAACATGTAATGTTGGTTGAAGATGAAGTCGAGTTAGCGCATCTGGTGCGTGATTATCTTGAGGCTGCTGGTTTCGAAGTAAGCATGTTTCATGATGGTCAAGATGCTTATACGAGCTTTCAACAACGTAAACCTAATTTAATGATTCTGGACTTAATGGTTCCAAGAATGGATGGTTTAACGATTTGCCGTAAGGTACGTGAACAGTCAGACTTACCAATTATTATGGTAACTGCACGTACTGAAGAAATTGACCGTGTTTTAGGGCTAAATATGGGAGCAGATGATTATGTGTGCAAACCTTTTAGTCCAAAAGAGTTAGTTGCCCGTGTACAAGCAGTTTTACGCCGTTTGGAACGTAAGGCTGAGCCAGAACAAAATGATTCGTTCCGCATCGATAAAGCCCAACAAAGAATTTGGTATCAACAAAAATCTTTAAGTTTAACGCCGACAGAATTTCGCCTACTTGAGCTATTTTTAGAACATGTGGGGCAAGTTTATTCACGTGCACAATTATTAGACCATATTAATCCGGATAGCTTTGATGTTGCTGACCGAGTTATTGATAGCCATATTAAAAACTTGCGTCGAAAAATCACGGAAGTGGCGGAAACTGGTAACCGTCATGAGTGGATTCAAGCTGTTTACGGTGTAGGGTATCGCTTCGAATATCCTGAAGAATAATTGCTTAGAAAAGTTATTCTGTGGATAACCACAATGTTATCCACAGAAAATGTGGATAAAAAATTAAGACGAACAGCTCACTGCTACATCAGGTACATCGCTTGGCAATGGCCCTAAGTCTTCAGGTTTTTCCAAATCTGGTTGTCTTGTATAAGGATGATTGAGTAACTTAAACAAACGGTCTACTTCACTAAAATCATCTCGCTCCGCTGCTTCAATCGCTCGCTGTGCCATATGATTACGTAAAATATAAATCGGATTTGCTTCTTGCATGTTCGCATCAAGTTCATCGTTATCTTGATGTTCACGAATATTTTCGTATTGCGTAAGGAAAGCATCAAATTGTCGAATATCAAGGCAATCATCACGTAAAACCTTATATTCTTTATTTTGAAGGCGAATAAAGCTTTGAGTGTAATCAAGCTGCTCTGTTTGCAAAATACGTAAAAAGCTTAAGCCGCATTCAGTACTGTCTTTATGAAAATGAGGAAGCCCCATTTTTTTGCATAACCCAGTGGTGTAATGCTCAATAAAAGTGGGTTCAAATTCTTCTAGACAAGCGGCCAACGCTTCTTTGAATTGCTCCTTTTGCTCAGGCTCAGCAAGTGGAATGAGATTATTTAACCAAGTCCATAAATTCCAGTGCGCAATACTCGGCTGGTTTTGATAGGTATAACGCCCTTGGTAATCAGAATGGTTGTTAATCCAGTTTGGACGGAAACGTTCCATAAAACCGTATGGGCCAAAATCGAGTGTAGAGCCCGTAATATTCAAGTTATCGGTATTCATCACACCGTGAGCAAAACCGACCAGCTGCCATTTAGCAATCATAATGGCTGTATTTCTAATCACAGCTTTAGCAAAAGCTAAAATAGGCTGTTCTTCTTGTTGGCATTCTGGATAGTGCCATTCAATGCATTTTTGAGTGAACTTGGCCAATAACTCAGGCGCATATTGATTGATCCATTCAAAATGCCCTAAACGAATATGGCATTCAGATGTTCTAAGCAGCATCGCGCCCGGTTCTAGTTTTTCACGTTGTACACCTTGGGTAGAGCTTGTAAAACCAACTGCATGACTCGAGGCGACTCCTAGAGCATTTAAGGCATGACCTGCTAAATATTCGCGAATAACTGAACGTAAAACTGCTCGGCCATCTCCCATGCGTGAATAAGGGGTAGGGCCTGCACCCTTCAAATGCAAATCGATGGTTTGACCTTTTTTATTCAGAATTTGTCCAATGAGTAAACCGCGTCCGTCGCCTAGCTGACCTGCCCATTGTCCAAATTGATGGCCTGCATAAACCATTGCTAAAGGTGGAAACTCTGAGAAAGTCCGCTGACCACTGCAAATTTCTACCCATGCCTCTTTTTCTTCATCCGTCCATTGTAGCTCTTCGGCTAAAGCTAAATTGAAGTGACCAGCTTTCGCACCACGCAGAGGAGAAGGCTGTTGTATATGAAAAAGCTTTGGATTGAGTGATGAATAAAGTGGATTGAATTGCATAGGCTGGACTAAATATTTGAGGCGAACTTCACTATACCATAGTTAAAAACGAGCCAAAAAAATAGCGCCTGCAAAGCATGGCTTTACAGGCGCTATTTCGAACTAGACTCGTATTAGTCTGGTACGACGTTTGTGTTCTTTTTTATGTTGCGCATTAAAGTTTCTAAACACTCACGGTGGTGACTCAAACGATGTTCAAGCAATTGGAAATCAACTTTTAACTTATGATCCATTTTATGAATCTTTTCAGCCATTGCTGCTTTCTTTGCTTGTAACTCTTGTTCTTTGAGTTTCGCCCAGTCATTTAAAGTATGCGTAAATGCTTCATATTCTTGAGCAATACGTTGCTTCATTTGACTAATGTCGGCATTTACATCGTGACCATAAATCGCAAGATCCTGTTCAGCATATTTAAACTTCATTGCCAATTCTGCTTTTTTAATATTAAAGCTTGGAATACGACGTAGGTTTTTTGCTAAACCAATCTTAGAACATGTCCAAATTAGCCATTTAGTTGGGTCATATTGCCACCATTTCACACCATTACGATAATCGTATTGGAAAATATGGTGATAGTTGTGATAACCCTCGCCCCATGTTGCAATCGCTAACCAGAAGTTATCGCGTGCTGAGTTTTCATCGGTATAAGGACGTTTACCAAACATATGGCAAAGAGAGTTAATGAAGAAAGTTACTTGATGGCTAATGATTAAACGTACTAAACCACCGAGAAGAACAACTCCCCATAAATCGCCAGTTGCCCAGCCGACTAAACCTAAAATACCAACGTGAACTGCTACGACAAGTAAAGCATAGTATTTATGCTGGAACATCACCAGTTTGTCATTGAGTAAATCAGGCGCATTTTTAAAGTCTGGCTCAGATGGAGAATGATCGCGAATCATCCAACCCATATGGGCATACCAGAATCCACGTTCAATTGAATATGGATCTTCATCCACATCGTCAACATGGCGATGATGGGTACGGTGACCAGATGCCCAAAACAGAATACTGTTTTGTACAGCAAATGTGCCGCCAATCATTAAAAGAATTTTAAGAGGTAACGACGCTTCATAAGCACGATGTGCCCAAAGACGGTGATAACCAGCAGTAATCCCCATGCTACTTAAAGCTAAAAGAAAAAATAAGCTTACCCATGCGCTTACACTAAAATCATAATAATACGCGTAAATCGGGATTATGATTGCAGCAAGAATTGGTAAACCAATTAAGGTAATGCTAGCGGTCCAGTTAATTGGGGCCTTGAGTGGGGCGGAAGTCATATCCGGCAGCGCTCCTAGAAACCTTGTCATACAAGGTAAAAAGACAAAACGACATAGCAAAACCAATCATCAAGATTTATTGCTATTTTGCACACCATATTAGCACGTGCATAGTGAGAATCACTAACATTATTGTACAGATGTATCGAAAGAACCGTAACAGAATTAAACCATGCTTGGCAACATTTCAGATAGGAGAAGTTGGGTAATGAAAATACAGCGATTGAGAAAAAAGAATAGCATTGATATTGCAGGAAAATTGCCATTGAAATGTCTTTTCATCGCAATCAGCCTTGTATTGGCAGCATGTCAAAGCGCGCCGCAACAAAATGTTCAAAAAGGCCATGTAAAACCCATACACCATGCACAAACTCCGGTAGTTAAAAAGAAAGTGAGCCCGGAAGGTGTTCAAGATATTGATTGGCAAATCACTCAGATTAATGGTCATAAGGCAAAATTCTTTAACCAATGGCCGACTCTTTCACTGAACTCAGCAGTCAAAACTGTAACCGGCCATACCGGATGTAACCGTATTTTTGGACGATACACTTTTGATTTCAACCAAAAGAAACTTGATATGGAAGTTAATGCGGGACATTCAAGTTGTGATGGTGCTTTGGCTCAAGAAGCAGAACTAGTTGATTCCTTACAACGTATTCAACGCTTCCAGTTAGCAGGTAATACCCTATATTTACTTGATCAGAATGGACAACGCCTGATTCAGGCCGAGAAAAAATAAAAGGTGGTTAATACCACCTTTTTTCATTTAAAGCGTTTCGAGCATTGTTGTAGGAATATCTGTAATTAAGCCCTGAATATCTAAATCGCGGAGCCTTTTCGCTCTTTCTACATCATTTACTGTCCAGACACTAATGTTTAAACCTGCTTGGTGAGACAATTGAATCATTTCATCTGTAGCAAGCTGGTCATACCAACCAATATGACAGCAACCAAATTGATGAGCGAGTTCAATCGCTGTAGCTCCAACCGGAAGTTCAACTAACAAACCGCGTTTAAATTGAGAGTTGATATCACGTAAGGCAGTTAGAATTTGAAGATCGAAACTTGTAATAGTCACGACTTTTTCATACCCCTGTAATTCAGACTCAAGCTTTTGAACTAACTTTTCTGCAAATGCCATATCTCTGACAGCTTTAACCTCAACTTCAATATGATCAAAGTTATCAAGTAAATTTAAAACGCCTGTAAGAGTAGGGGTTGGCTCTGAATTTGGCCAATTGGGCCAGTTTTGTCGATGATCAAATGATAAAGCTTGAGCCAAAGTAGATTGCTCAACAATTTGGTCGACTCCAGCTGTACGTAAAAAATTATCATCATGAATAACGACCAGTTCTTGGTCCTGAAGCTGGCGAATATCAAATTCGACACCACGAATACCTAAATTTTTTATGTGCTGAAAACCGCCTAATGTATTTTCGGGGGCTTCTCGGCGTGCACCACGATGACCAATAATGCGCATAATTTTCTTCTATTCAGTTATTGTTGGTTATGGTCTCTTCAAAAGCAGAGACCATACTTAAATTAGCCTATTTTTAAATAATCTCATTAATATTTTTTTGCCAAAGGACTTCTTGTCCACCTTCTGCACGTTGTAAAGCACGAGATGCGACAAATAACCAGTCAGATAGGCGGTTTAAAAGTTGGAGTGCTGTGGCTTGAATATTTTGGTCACGAGTCTGTACCGACATAAGTGACCGTTCTGCACGACGGCAAACAGCACGCGCTTGATGAGCGTAACTGCAAGATAAAGAGCCAGATGGCAGAACAAACTCTTTCAGCATAGGCAAATCTTCATTCATACGATCAATTTCTTTTTCCAGAAATTCAATACAAATGGGCTGAAGCAAATTGTAATTGGGAATACAAACTTCGCCGCCTAAGTCAAAAAGCCAATGTTGGATCAAGCTCAGGCTTTTGTCCCATTCTGCTTTATTAGTCACTTGGCTGGCTGTGATTTGTGCACGCAGTACACCAATAATGGCGTTCAATTCATCGACATCACCAAGTGCCGCAATTCGTAAATCATCTTTGGCAACACGAGAGCCATCGCCTAAACCTGTGGTACCTGAATCGCCTGTGCGTGTATAGATTTTGCTTAAACGGTGTCCCATGATGGATATCCTGAACATAAAAAAGGGGATAATGTCGGTCAGAACATTACCCCGAAACTGGAGTTAAGAAAATATTTTTATAATGAGGGTGAAAAATTAATAGCGGAAAGTTACACCAACAGAAGCTTGGCGGCCTGTATTAACATACCAGTCATTTGAAGGATATGTATTTAATACTTCACGATATTGAACATCACCTACGTTTTGAATATTGGTAAATAATTTTACGTTAGGAATAACGTTCCAATAAGCATTTAAGTCTACTGTTGCGTAACCTGGTACTCGTATAGAGTTCGCAGAATCTGCATAAGATTTAGCTCTAGCGATTAACGAAGCACTAATTCCATACACTGCATTTTCTAGCCCTGTGCTTACAGTGAGAGTCTGGCGAGGGCGATAAGCAATTTCTGTATTGTCTTTTTCATTTTCTGTTTTTACGTAAGCATATTCAGTAGATAAGAACAGATCATCTTGATGCCACTTTACTCCAGCTTCGCCACCAGTAAAGTTCGCCTTAGCTATATTTGTATTAGTGCCTGCATTGTAGGCAATAAGATCTTTAATTTTTGTATGATAAACAGAAAAATTAGTACTCACATTGGAAGTAAGATCATAGTTCACACCCATTTCATAAGAAGTACTTTTTTCTGGCGCTAAGTTTTCATTACCCCCCCATTGTGAATATAGTTCATTCAAGGTCGGAGCCCTGAAAGCACTACCGATATTTGCATATACACTAGCATTAGGTAAGAAGTGATAGCGGATAGCACCTTGTCCAACAGTATGAGTACCAAAGCGCTGGTTATCTTCTAAACGAACGCCAACTTGGGTGTCAAAAAGATCATTCTTTAGTTGATGCTGTAAATAATATCCCGTGCTATTTACACTCTTATCTGAGTTAAGAATGGTATTACTTTTATAATTTGCATCGTTATATGTTGCACCAACCAAAATGTTCTGATTTGGAGTAAATTTCCATTTCAGGTTTAGATCGCTTTCATTGTTTTCAGTATTGTAATATGAGTCGTAAGCAGGGACATTTTGTTTATCTTGGACATTTGCATAGTGTGCATTGATGATGATATCAGGCAAAATATTATAAGCAACTTTTGTGTTGATAACTCGATTTTCGAATAGACGCTGTGCTGTGTTGGTTATGTAATCATTACTGAAAATATTAGTGCCTTTATTTTCACTAATTGAAGCAGAAGCATCTATTAAGTTTTCTTGAAAGAAGCCCACTTTAGCGTGATAACCTTTTTGATCATATCCAGCCTTTTCATTTTCTGGTTGGCTTTCAAAAATACGTGTTCCATCACTTTCTAAGCGCTGACCACCTAGTTGTGCATAGAAACCTTGATCACTTACAAGATTGGCATTAACAATAGTCTTATAGGTATTATTTTCACCATAAATACCCGTTAGTTCAGCACCTGTTTTCTCAGGTTTTTTAGAAATTAACTGAACTACACCGCCAATAGCATCACTTCCATACTGAACTGATGCTGGACCTTTTAATATTTCAATTTGTTGAACATCTGTTGTATCTAAAAATGCGGGATATAGTGGACCAAGTTCATTTTGACTATTTAAACGAGCGCCATCTTTAAGAACCAATGTATGAACTGATTTAGTACCACGAAGCGAAATTTCAGAAATCTGACCTAGACCACCGCTTTGTTTTACATAGATGGATGGGTCACGTTGAATAATATCTGAAACGTTTAATAATGGATTCTGCTCAATGGTTTTTTCATCAATCACGGAAATACGAGCCGGAACTTCACTTGCTTTTTCAGCACTTTTAGAAGCAGTTACCACAATTGGATCAAGCTGAGTTGCGTTTGTTGTATCTTCAGCAAAAATAATAGGCGAACACCCCATCGCAATAGCGATAGCACCTACCAGACGAGTAGGTTGAAAAGACTTAGACATAACATGCTCCATACATTCACCCCACGTGAATGATCGGGTAGATAGATGAAACAAGCAGGTCTCCGGACTTCAGCGCCATAATTCATTTATGGACATATTCACCTTCCCACATCACTGCAGTGGTGTAAGTCGATCTCGACTTAAAAAATATGCTTTACATTGTTACCGTTGCGGGGGCAGTGCCGGACTTTCACCAGCTTCCCTAAAGCATCAATTGCTTACACTTGCTTCCATTTGAACGCAGTATAAAGTGCTGAATTGCTTCCTACAATGTCATTTCGAGCAATTCCCGGAGAACTTTTACGCAAGGGACTAAAATTGCATTACAATGACGCTTATTTTAAAAAATGGTTGTAGTTTAGGCAGATCATGAGCCCATCAAACCAAAAGCGTACTCGAGCAAAAATTTGTGGAATTACTCGTAAGCAAGATGTTCAAGCAGTGGTCACAGCTGGAGCAGATGCGATAGGTTTTGTTTTTTTTCCGCCAAGTCCAAGAAACGTAACAGTTGAACAGGCAGAAGAATTGGCAAAACTTATTCCACCTTATGTACAAATGGTTGGTTTGTTTGTTAATGCAAGTGCCACTGAAATTCAGGATGTACTTGATTGTGTTCCCCTAGATGTATTACAACTACATGGCGATGAAACTCCAGAACAATGCCAAGACATCGCTCGCCATTGTAAACGTCGTTGGTATAAAGCAATTCAGGTTAAACCTGATCTGGATGTAGTTGCTGAAATTCAAAAATATCAGGCAGCTGGTGCCAGTGCTGTATTGCTCGATGCATGGCATCCTGAGCTTAAAGGGGGCACAGGACATCAGTTTGACTGGTCTAAATTCCCGAAACTTGATATTCCATTAATTTTGGCAGGTGGTTTAACCCCTGACAATGTCATTGACGCTATTCATACTACCGGTGCTTTTGCAGTAGATGTGAGCGGAGGCGTAGAGTCCGCAAAAGGTATAAAAGACCAACAACTCATTGAAAGATTTATGCAAGGAGTCCAACGTGGATCAGCAAAATAATGTGATTGACTATACCCAATTCCCAGATGCAAATGGGCATTTCGGTATCCATGGCGGACGTTTTGTGTCAGAAACTTTAATGGCGGCATTAGAAGATTTAGAAAATCTCTATTCCCGCATGAAAAATGATGAACAGTTTCTGGCAGAATTCGACCGTGACCTCGCCTACTATGTAGGTCGTCCTAGTCCACTTTATTATGCTGAGCGATGGTCAAAAGAGTTAGGTGGTGCGCAAATTTACCTTAAACGTGAAGACTTGAACCATACAGGCTCACACAAGGTAAACAACACGATTGGTCAAGCACTACTTGCAAAGCTTTCTGGTAAAAAACGTATTATTGCCGAGACAGGTGCAGGCCAGCATGGCGTGGCAACAGCAACAATTGCAGCACGTTTAGGTCTTGAGTGTGTTGTATATATGGGTGCTGAAGACGTTAAACGTCAAGCCATGAACGTTTACCGTATGCGTTTGTTGGGTGCAACAGTTGTACCTGTACAAAGTGGCTCTAAAACGCTTAAAGATGCCATGAATGAAGCAATGCGTGACTGGGTAACTAACGTTGATACGACTTACTATGTCATTGGTACAGTTGCAGGTCCGCATCCTTATCCTCAACTCGTTCGTGATTTCCAGTCGATTATTGGCCGTGAAGCACGTAAACAGATTTTGGAGCAAGCAGGTCGCTTACCAGATGCATTAGTTGCATGTGTAGGTGGTGGTTCAAATGCAATGGGCTTGTTCTATCCGTTCTTAAACGATGCCAATGTGAAAATGTATGGTGTTGAGGCTGCTGGCTTCGGTATTGAAACTGGTAAACACTCCGCGCCTTTAAATGCAGGTCATGTGGGCGTATTGCATGGTAACCGTACTTACCTCATGAGTGATGCACAAGGCCAAATTATCGAGACACATAGTATCTCGGCAGGTTTGGACTATCCGGGTGTGGGTCCTGAACATAGCTTCTTAAAAGATATGAAGCGCGTAGAATACGTGCCAATTAATGATACGGAGGCGCTGCAAGGTTTCCGTGACTTAACCAAAATCGAAGGGATTATTCCTGCGCTTGAAAGCTCACATGCTATGGCATATGTATCTAAGCTTGCACCAACCATGTCTAAAGATCAGATTATTATTGCGACTGTTTCAGGCCGTGGCGATAAAGATTTAATGACAGTTGCACGCATTGATGGCGTAGAAATGGTTGAGATGTAAGAGGAAAAAAATGCCAAGTTTGTTTATGGTAATGTTGGGTGGCCGTCATGTGCGTGCCAATACAGAAGTCCATGACATCGTTATGGCTGTAGGGGATACTTTAGAAGAAGTTTACCCTCAACTTAAACAGGCTTGGTTTGGTGAGGCTCAAGGGTTGCATATCGATGCTTGGGCCAAGCTTTCAGGGGTTAGCTCTCAAGGGCAGAACTATCAAATCCAGTTTACCGATGCAGCCCCATCAGCTTTAGATCTAAAGTTATATTTGATTAATCTGGGTGGATATACACCCCAAGCTTTTGGTGAGTTGCATAGTTATCATTTAGTTGTTGCATCTAATGCGGTAAGTGCAAAACAATTAGGTAAACAGTTTATAGATCAAGAGTGGCATAAACCACACACTGACCGTGTAGTGGATATTGATGATTGTATTCCTATTGACCATATTGCGGGTCGTTATATACAGTTAGTGCAAGGTGAGTTCAATCCAACACGTTGGGAAAATACTTATTTACTTCTTTAACTGTTCTTAAAAAAAGCTTAAAGGCAAAAATAAAATATAAAAAGTTGCTGATCTCATGTATAGCTCGCTCAAATCGCAACTTTTTTGTACCACTATTTACAATTCATCTGCTTAGACTAGAAGCTCAACATAAGCTCTTTGGAGTAATCAAAATGGGTCTTCTAGATGAAGTAGGTAAAATTGCTGGTGCAATTATCGCGGAACAAGGCGTCGATAAATTAGATCCAGATGCAGGTTTTCTAGAAAAAGCAGCTGGTGCTTTTGCTGGCTATGAAGCAGCAAAAATCGCTGAGAAAAAATTGGAAAATCAGGACAGTAACGAGCAAGAATCAGAGCCAGAACAGGCAAGTGACGATGATGCTTAACTTTTAGAAATTGAATTACACTTAAATCGAGAGTTGAATTTGATTTTGTTGATGGAGTGGGTCATAGCTACTGAAATAGACCCTCAAAGAGTTTAAGTTATCGTATATAGATTTAAGTGAATATCAGAAAAAAGAGCATATCAATATGCTCTTTTTTTATGGCTAAATAAAAGTCATTTGAAGACCAAAACAGATAAGTAGCCAACTGGTCAGTGATCAGTCTATTATTAGTCAATAGATGAACAGGAAATCAACGGATAATAAATAATGGATTTAATTCAAGAAAATGGACAGCCTCGTTATGGGCGTTTTGAATCTGTACCGTCGACTATTCATGTACAACGTTATATCTATAAAACGCCTTATGGTAAGGTTTTAAAGGGCTGGCGTAAGCAATTAAAGTATAAAAAATTTAAATTCTGTGGCATTCAGCATAAACACTACAGTATTGGTCTAGCCATTGCAGATATTGGTTGGGTTGGACATGGTTTTTTCTATATTTTTGATCATGAAACGGAACAAGTCATTGAGTGGAACGCCATTCAACCTTTAGGTCATAAAACTCATCTTGATGAGCAGCCATTATTTAATCAAAGTTATTTTTCTAAATCGCCTTATCAACTAGATATTCAACATGCTAATGGTGTGCGATATATTCGGGTAACTAAATATGGGGAAATTTGCCTGAGTGCCCGTATTTTTTGTGCTGGAACAGATATTTTAAGTTTGTGTACCCCAACAGGTATCAATGGTTGGACATATACCCAAAAGCAGACCACTTTAGCTGTAGAGGGAATGTTCATGAATAAACAGAATCAACTTATACAATTTGATGAAAAGACATTTGCATCGCTTGATGATACTTGTGGATTTTTACGTCCCGAGACAGCGTGGTTCTGGCTTTCATGTAATTGTTGGGATGAACAGGGGCGACGTATTGGGTTGAATTTGGCTTCTGGGGTCAATGAAAGTTTTGGTAATGAAAACTGTTTATGGGTAAATGGGGTTTTATTTCCACTCACTGATGTTTTGTTCGAAAAAATAAATGATGAAAAATGGAAAATTAGCTCTTTAGATCAAAAACTTAATCTAGAAGTGCATATTGGTTGGTGCCGATACGAAAATATAAATTTAAGAATGATTGGCAGCCAATTCAACCAGTGGCAAGCTAAAATTACTGGCACTATTGAAGACGAGGCAATTGATACGATTACTTGTAATGAGCAATACGGTCTATTAGAACAACATTATGCAAAATGGTAACAAGCAGGTTATAAACCTGCTTGCCAAAATGCCTCACCCGCTGCGATAGGGTCATTTGTTTTTTCTAAAGTCTCAATCCAAACAGGGTACTGACGAATAACTGGATGTTGGCTTGGGTGAAAATCTTTTTTAAACCAGTCCAGATATTGCTTTTTCATAGCTGTTAATGTGCCATTTTTGCCAAAGAACCAAGGTATTCCTTTGAGTGTCATCGATAACCTTTCTTTAGGGCTAAACCCATCACATTTCAACATGATGTTGGTTCTATAGAGGGTAAAACCAAACATGAGTACAGTTGTTAAAACAAGTACAAAGCGACGGGTTGACTCTGGAACTTCACCCACCTGTCTCATGACATCAAATGCCACATCACGATGCTCCATTTCTTCGATAGCATGCCATGCAAATAATGCGCGAACGTAAGGATGAGCATTTTCCAAGGTTTTTTTATTGCTATAAAAGGTTTCTGCCATTAATGCTGTTAAATGTTCAGCCGCGGCCGTCATTGCAATATTGTATTGTGGTGAACGTTTGGTGAGCTCAAAACGGAAAATTTTTTTAAGTGTGCTTGTGAACTCATCCACAGGCATACCTTGTTCTTTCATGAGCTGATTCATTTTGTCATGGGCAATACCATGTTGAGCTTCTTGTTTAATAAAATCTGCAACTCGCTTTTGTAGTTCCGGATCATCAATTTTGTCACGGAACATTCGCACACATTCAATGAAGTAACGCTCTCCGTCGGGAAAGGTTAAGCTGAGTGCATCAAACATGCGAGTCAAAAAAGGATCGTTATTAAACCAAAAGCGTGGTGCTTCGTTTAAATGAAAATCTAGATCTTTGCGAACCACTGGCTCGACCTGATAAGAAACATGTGCGTTCATCTTTGTATTTCTCGCAACTAAGCTTTTCATTAGTATGCCGTGAATGGTCGGCTTTGTTTTGACAGTTATCGCCAATTTTTATACAGTTTGCGACAAGATGGCAGTAAAAAAAGGAAACGCCATGCAAGAGTTTACGATCTCAAATGGATACTTTTATCTTTGGAATACGTATTTAAAAGAAGAGGGAATAGCATGGCAGTCACTCAATTTAAATGACACTCAAACTCGGCAAATACAAAATATTTTATCTGCCTCTATTGATGCTCAGTCCTCCTTACATCTTTTTACTGAGCTTTTAGAACTAACCGAATCTCGATTACAAGTGACCAATTTGGCTTTAGAAATGGCAGCCTGTATTACACCTGCCAATTTTGGCGTGCTGGGTTATATGGCCTCCAGAAGTGATACCTTAGGTCAAGTGGTTAAATATATTGCTAAATTTCATCGCCTAGTAATAGATGGGGAGCAAGTTGTACCCATACAAATCGAGCAAGATGCTTCCAAAATTCGCTTGTATTGGCCTTTGGTTGATGACAGTAATATTGTGCTTAGTGAGTTAACCTTAGCCGCAATGGTACAGCTTGCTAAAGAGATTGCTCCCTTACATGATTTTCTTTTACAACATGTCGAATTTGTACACCGACCTCGGGGGCCATTGGTTCTTTATCAACGCTTCTTTCAGTGCAAATTGTCATTTGACCGACCGTACTATGCATTAACTTTTGCAAGTGAAAGTTTAAATGTTCGCCCCCAGCATGCAGACCCGACTTTAGTGCAGCTTTTAGTAAAACAAGCTGAAGAAGCATTGGTTCAACGGAAAATACATACCGATTTAGTTCAGCAAATACATTGGATCGTACAAGAATATTTAAAGCATAAGCAGCAGGCTCCAAAAATAGAAGATATTGCCATCGAACTTAATGTTTCAGTACGAAGCTTGCAGCGTCAACTACAGGCATTAAACACTTCATTTAAATTAATTTTAGATACTGAGCGTATGAAGCACTGCGAGATATTGTTAAGTCAAAATGAAAGTCTTACTGCGATTGCTGACCAGTTGGGTTATTCCGATCAGTCTGCACTTGCGAGGGCACATAAAAATTTAACAGGGCAAACATTATTAACTCGTAAAAAGCAATTGCAACTCACCCATAAAAATACAGAGAAATAGATTTTTTGATGATTTTTTATTCACATTGCAAACGAATAATGGCTCAAAAATAGGAAGCTTTGATCATTGAGAAAAGTTTCAAAATATTGATAAATGTACGCCATGGGTTGTATGAATCATACAATCGAATATCGCCATAACGTTAGGCCTGTTCAATGAGCAAAAAATAGCGTTAAAATGCGGTGTTCTTGTATTTCTACAAACAACTCCTCAATTTTAAATAATTCAAGGAAAGCACAACCCTATGTCACGTCTTGCCACCCGTTTTGAAAAGCTGCAGTCCCAACAACGTAAAGCGCTTGTATCTTATGTCATGGCGGGTGATCCACAGCCACAAGTAACAGTTCCGTTACTTCATAAAATGGTTGCGGCAGGAGTAGACGTTCTTGAGCTTGGTTTACCATTTTCAGACCCGATGGCTGATGGTCCGGTTATTGCGCTTGCTGCGGAACGCGCGCTTGCGGCAGGGACGAACACCTTAGATGCATTGAACATGGTAAAAGAGTTTCGTGAACAGGATCAGGAAACACCTGTTGTTTTGATGGGTTATCTCAATCCTGTTGAAGTGATTGGTTATGAGAAGTTTGTTTCTTATGCGAAACAATGTGGTGTAGATGGCTTATTACTTGTGGATTTACCACCAGAAGAGTCAAAAGAATTTGGTGCGATCTTAAAACAGCATGATATGGACCAAATTTTCTTACTTGCACCAACTTCAACTGATCAACGTATTCAACACGTAGCAAATCAGGCAAGCGGTTTTATCTACTATGTTTCACTTAAGGGTGTAACAGGTGCAGCGACTTTAGATACTTCTGAAGCGGCTGCGCGTATTGAAAAAATCAAAAGTATAACTAACGTTCCTGTTGGCGTTGGTTTCGGAATTAGTGATGCTGCATCAGCGAAAGCGATGGGTAGCGTTGCAGATGCCGTGATTGTAGGTAGTGCTTTCGTTAAATCTTTTGCAACGTTAACAGCTGATGAAGCTGTTGAACAGACGGTGAATAAAGTCAAGGAGCTTCGAGCAGCGCTCGATGAGTTAGTATGAATCAAGAAGTGAAATCAGGGAAAGTTCTTAGCCCTTCGACGCCATGGACACAGCGTCCAGTTCCAGGTATTGAAGTTGCAGATGAGCAACAGACTCTCAAAGCAACATTTACTGAGCCGACTATTGAGTGCCCTGAATGTCATGCTTTAGTGACACGTACAGCTATATCTTTCAATGCGTATGTATGTCCACAGTGTGACGAACACTTAAAAATGAAAGCTCGCGATCGCTTAAACTGGTTCTTCGACAATGTTGTAGCTGAATTAGGTCAAGAATTTAGCGCGAAAGATCCTTTAAAGTTTGTCGATAGCAAACCGTATCCGGAACGTATGCGTGAAGCGCAAACTAAAACTGGTGAAACGGAAGCTCTCATTGCTATGCAAGGAAACTTAAATGGCGTAGACATGATTGCATGTGCTTTTGAGTTCGACTTTATGGGTGGCTCAATGGGTACTGTAGTAGGTGACCGTTTTGTTAAGGCGGCTGAGCTTGCAATTGAAAAACGCCAACCTTTAATTTGCTTTGCAGCTTCTGGTGGTGCACGCATGCAAGAAGGTATGTTGTCACTTATGCAAATGGCGCGTACTTCTGCTGCAATTCAAAAATTAAAAGATGCAGGTTTACCTTATATCGTAGTGTTAACACACCCAGTTTATGGTGGTGTAACTGCTTCTTTAGCAATGTTGGGCGATATCCATATTGCAGAACCTAAAGCAATGATCGGCTTTGCTGGTAAACGTGTAATTGAGCAAACTGTACGTGAAACATTGGAAGAACCGTTCCAACGTGCTGAATATTTGCTTGATCATGGTGTAATCGATCAGATTGTTCATCGTCATGCTTTACGTGATACTGTATCTCGACTTGTATCGAAATTGATGAACTTACCTTGAAACAACAAGCTCCACTTTCAACAGACTCTTTAGATACATGGCTCAATTATTGGAGCCATGTTCACGTTACAGGGATCGATCTTGGTCTGGAACGTGTTATTCCCGTAGCAGAAAAATTAGGAGTGACAAAACCCACTGCTAAAGTTTTCACTGTTGCCGGAACAAACGGGAAAGGTTCAACTACAACAACACTTGCGTCTATATTAAAAGCACAAGGTTATAAAGTTGGGTTGTATCAATCGCCGCATATCTATCGGTTTAATGAACGAGTCAAATTAGGTGGAGTCGAGGTTGATGATCAAAGCCTGATTGATGCTTTTGTACAAGTTGATCAGGCTCGTCGCGATTGCGATTTAAGCTTATCGTTTTTTGAAGCAACCACTTTGGCTGCTTTTGTCATTTTTAAACAGCAACAATGCGATGTATGGGTGCTTGAAGTCGGTTTAGGCGGACGTCTGGATGTCGTCAATGTCATTGACCCTAATATTGCTGTGATCACCAATATTGGTCTTGACCACACTGACTGGTTAGGCGATACCATCGAGAAAATTGCTTTTGAAAAAGCAGGTATCATTCGCCCTGATATTCCAGTCATTTTTGCAGGTGAGCAAGTTTTACCTCAAGCCATTCAAGATAAAGCCAATAGTTCAAAAGCGACACTATATGCGATTAACAGAGACTATTTCTATAAACTCGCAAATGATGGAAAACACTGGTATTTTGCAAGTGAAGGAACTACTTTAAAACTGCCATTAGGGTCACTTGCAATTGAAAATATTGCAGGAGCAGTTGCTGCTGTCTTAAATAGCGGACTTGAAATCTCACAATCGGCGCTAGAGAAGGGCATTGGAAATGCTCGCTTGGCAGGACGCTTTGAAGTGCGTCAAGTCAATGGAAAAACCATAATTTTCGATGCTGGACACAATCCACATGGTGTTGAATTTTTGTTAAAGCAATTGCGAAATTTCTTAGAATACAATAAACAGTACACAGAAGTTGTCGCAGTATTTTCAATGCTGGCAGATAAAGATATAAAATCAGTAGTCGATTTATTGAAACCTACTGTTTTACATTGGAAAATTGCTGAGTTGAATGTGCCGCGTGCTGCACCGATTCAGCAATTGAATGACGCCCTACAAGGCCAGACAATACAACAATTTGGCAATATCAAAGAGGCTTTTAAATCAGCGCTTGAGCAGACAAATAACAATCAGCTGATTTTAGCCTGTGGTTCGTTTCATACTTTAGAAGCGATTTGGGAGTATTTGGAAGAATGTCAATGAATAACAAACAACGCTGGATGGGTGGCGTTGTTTTATTAGGTGGTGGTGTTTTATTGGCAGCATTACTTCTAAAAGGAAATGAAGAAATAAAACATGTGGGCGCTGAACCACAAACCTCTACATCACCGAAGCCACAAGCTAAGCCAAAGCCATCCGCACAAGAAGGGCAGATGGTACAGCTACAGCCGCTTGCAGTAGATGTGGAAACAGAGAAACGTCTTCTGGAAGAACAACGCCGTTCCCGTGAAAAAGCTGTCGCGGAACAAGAAGCTCGTGCTGCTCAGTTCTTGGCAATGCAACAACAAGCAGAAGCAGATGCAGCGCGTAAAGCCGCTGCAGAATATGCTGCGATTAATGCACGCCGTGCTGCTGCGCAGGAAAGTTCAGATAATATCCCTCCTGAAGTTGCAGGTGGTGAAGGTAAGACAAAAGGACAGCTGACTGATACAAAAAAGCCAGTAGATACAGCTAAAGCAGATGCAGATAAAAAAGCTGCTGAAGCGAAGAAGCAAGCAGAAGCCGACAAAAAAGCCGCTGAGGCAAAGCGTCAGGCCGAAGCTGATAAAAAAGCAGCAGAAGCTAAGAAACAAGCCGAGGCAGAAAAGAAAGCTGCTGAAGCTAAAAAGCATAAGGCTGAAGCTGAGAAAAAGGCTGAAGAAGCTAAACATCAAGCTGAGGCGGAAAAGAAAGCTGAAGCTAAGAAACATGCTGAAGCAGAAAAGAAAACAGCAGAAGCTAAACATAAAGCTGAAGCAGAGAAAAAAGCTGAAGCTGAGAAAGCGCGTGAATTGCTTGAAAATGGCGATAAGAAATGGATGGTACAGGTTGCATTGGCTGCTAATCAGGCAAATGCAGATGCTGTTGTTTCTAAACTACGCGCTAAAGGTTATAAGGTCACGACAAGCCCAACCAGTAAAGGTATTCGTATTATGGTTGGTCCAGCAAAAGACCGTGATACTGCAGATGCAGCTCGTAAGAAAATTACCTCTGACTCCAGTTTAAACATGAAGTCAGCTTGGGTGATTGATTGGGTGCCATTAGATCAGCGCTAATCTGATCATAAGTTTATTCAAGATCTAGTTAAGATGGATTCGACAATTGTTGTTGAATCCATTTTACATTTTCAGGGGTGAATAAACGGTCAATATTTTTCCAAATAATATGGTAACCATATCCACCTTGTTTCATTTCTTTAACAGCATCATCAATTGTCCAATCTTCAAAAATAATTCGGTACATTGCAACGCTGGCGCCGGTACGGTCTGAACCATGGTAACAGTGTAATAAAACACGTTGGTGATTTTGTTTGGCAATTTTAATTTGCTGCATGACTTCTAATAGATCTTGTCTGTTAATAGCCCATGTGTCGATAGGAATGTGAACAAGATTAAAATTTTCATTTTTAAATACTAATTCATCTGAGTCTTTAGCTCTTAAATTAATAATAGTTCCAATTTGATGGTGCTTTAACTCGGGAATCATTGCTGCATTTGGTTGTTCGCTACGAAAAACATCATTACTCACTTGATAGAAATTATGGGTTTGAGAAACTAAAGTTCCCCAATCTTTGGGTCTATGCTCATGTGCAATGCTTTCATGTTGCATACATCCTTGTAGGTTTAAACACAGAACAAAAGCAATGAGGGAGAGTTTTTTCATGTTTGATACCGTCGAAGCTCGTGAGGATCATGGGCACAAATAATTTCAATCGTTGGCTCATGTTGAGCCAAATGCTGTATTTTTTTCAGGTTAACAAGACGCTTTTCATTATCTTCTGCAAATGTTTTTTCCAGAAGGGTCAGCGATCTTAATTTATTTTTAGGATTTAACTCTAGGTGTGAGTAGTAAGCATCTCCGCAGAACAATAACCACTGATTTTGCTGTTTGATGGCAATACCACAATGTCCTGCGGAATGGCCTAATAATGGCACCATTAAAATTTCATCTTGGAATAACGGGAAACCTTTGACTTTTTCAAGATTAAACCATTTTTCACCCTGCTGATATTCAACAAAATTCCAGTATCGATGATGATTATATTGATTAGTTCTATAACGAAGCTTACCTTTAAAATTAGGTAATTGTGCAGCATTATATTCAGCGGCTAATACATGAACTGTGGCATGAGGAAAATCCGAAATGCCACCTGCATGGTCAAAGTCGAGGTGAGTCACAAAGATGTGCTGTACATCTTTAGGATGAAATCCTAATTTTTGTATTTGCTGAATCGCGCTGAATTCAAGATTCGGCTCAATTTTCCCCAAACGTTTGACTAAAGAGCCAAGGCGCTGTTGCATGTGTAAATAGTCTTGCAGACCAAATCCGGTATCAATGAGCACAAGGCCTCGATCAGTTTCGACCAAAAGACAATGGCATACAACGTCAGCTTTCCAGCCTTTCTGCCCAAATAAAGGTGCGCAGACAGGACACATACTGCCGCATTTCAAATGATGAATTTTATGGATCATGATTTTTGTTTTTTGCACAAACTCCTTGGGAGTTATAACTGATCTCGACAGTAAAAACCATGTGTATTCAATAATGCAAAAAAAAAGCCATCGGTTGAGATGGCTTGGAGATGGAAACATTCGTTTATGAGCTTTAGTTAGTTTTCTTTGCTTTTTCTCATTATTGATTACGCGCTTTATTGGTTTTTTAGGCAACTTTTCAAATGTCTACCTATGCGCTTCGCTTGTTTTGCAGGGAACCTTTCAGACGCTTGCCTACGCACTGCGTTTGTCTTGCAGCCAACTTTTCAAGTGTTTGCCTACGCGCTTTGCTTGCCTTGCAAGCAGTAAAACCTTTAGTCGGTTTTATTGCTTTCAGGCTGTGGTGTGAGACGTAAATAAGGTTTCACCGCAGTATAGCCTTTAGGGAAACGTTGTTTAATTTCTTCTTCATCTTTCAAAGAAGGAACAATCACAACATCTTCGCCTTGTTGCCAGTTCGCTGGAGTAGCTACTTTATGCTTGTCGGTTAATTGTAATGAATCTACTACACGTAAGACTTCGTTAAAGTTACGACCAGTCGAAGCAGGGTAAGTAATAATTAAACGAACTTTTTTGTTCGGATCAATAATGACTAAAGAGCGAACTGTAAGCGTTTCACTAGCATTTGGATGAATAAAACCATAGAGCTCAGATACTTTGCGGTCTTTGTCGGCAATAATTGGAAAATTAACTGTAGTATTTTGAGTTTCATTAATGTCATTAATCCAGCCTTTATGCGACTCAACGTCATCTACAGATAGGGCAATCGCTTTAACATTACGTTTTTCAAATTCATCTTTTAATTTCGCTGTATAGCCTAATTCTGTTGTACATACAGGGGTATAGTCAGCGGGATGTGAAAATAAAATACCCCAACTATCACCTAAAAAATCATAAAAACTAATTGTGCCTTCGCTTGATTCTTGTTGAAAATCAGGGGCAGTGTCTCCTAATCGTAATGTCATGATCTTTCCTCAGTTGCTTAAAATTTGTTATATGTTGAAATGACTATGCCGCAATTTATTTATTATTAAAATTATTGTTTTTGTATTTTATTATGAAATTTTTATATAAGTGTAAATATATATGACTAAAACTCGTTAATTTATGGCCTGAATCAATGTAACTTTAAGATAAATTTGCTAAATTAGATTTCTCGGAAGTTGTGTTCAATAGATAAGCGTTAATGTTGAGTTTTAGGTGCCAGATGCATTAAAGGGGCTTAGATAAAGGGTAAAACCGTTTATCTAACTATCAGATTTTTTTTATGGGTTTTGTGCAAACCCCTTGTACTTCAAATTTCTGACACCATAATAAACGACTGAGAAAAAATTTATTCATTTGACCAAGCAAGATTTAGAGAGTTTATCCATGTTGGCAAGTCTGATCGGAGGTATCTTCGGTACAAAAAATGAGCGTGAACTCAAACGCATGCGCAAAATTGTTGAGCAAATCAATGCGCTCGAGCCGACGATATCAGCTTTAAGCGATGCAGACTTATCTGCAAAAACTCCAGAATTCAAACAACGTTATAACAATGGCGAAAGTTTAGATAAGTTACTCCCTGAAGCGTTTGCAGTTTGTCGTGAGGCAGCAAAACGTGTGATGGGCATGCGTCACTACGATGTGCAATTGATTGGTGGTATTACTCTCCACGAAGGCAAAATTGCCGAAATGCGTACCGGTGAAGGTAAAACCCTTATGGGTACTTTGGCGTGTTACCTAAACGCATTAAGTGGCGAAGGCGTTCATGTGATTACCGTGAACGATTACTTGGCACAGCGTGACGCTGAGTTAAACCGTCCATTATTTGAGTTTTTAGGTTTAAGCATTGGTACAATTTATTCAATGCAAGAACCGTCAGAAAAAGCAGCGGCTTATCTTGCTGACATTACTTATGGTACCAATAACGAATTTGGTTTTGACTACTTACGTGACAACATGGTGTTTTCTTTAGCAGAAAAGAAACAACGTGGTTTGCACTATGCCATTATCGATGAAGTTGACTCAATCTTAATTGATGAAGCACGTACCCCATTAATTATTTCTGGTCAAAGTGAAGACTCTTCACATCTCTATACAGCAATCAATACAATTCCACCAAAACTACGCCCGCAAAAAGAAGAAAAAGTTGCGGATGGTGGGCATTTCTGGATTGATGAAAAGCAACGTTCAGTTGAAATGACTGAAATCGGTTATGAAACTGTAGAGCAAGAACTTATTCAAATGGGCTTGTTGGCTGAAGGCGAAAGCTTATATTCGGCAACAAACCTAAACCTTGTTCACCATGTATCTGCCGCTATTCGTGCGCATTTCTTATTCCAACGTGACGTTCATTATATTATTCATGATGGTGAAGTCATCATTGTTGATGAGCATACTGGCCGTACAATGCCGGGTCGTCGTTGGTCAGAGGGTCTGCACCAAGCAGTTGAAGCAAAAGAAGGTTTGGAAATTCAGCCTGAAAACCAGACCTTAGCGACAACTACATTCCAGAACTATTTCCGTCTTTATAAAAAGCTTTCAGGTATGACAGGTACTGCTGATACTGAAGCTGCGGAAATGAAGGAAATTTATGGTCTTGATGTTGTTATTATTCCGACACATCGTCCAATGATTCGTAATGACCAAAACGATTTAATCTATTTAAACCGTAACGGCAAATATAATGCGATTATTCAAGAAATTATGAATATTCGTGAGCAAGGTGTTGCACCGATTCTAATTGGTACAGCAACCATTGAAGCCAGTGAAATTCTATCTTCTAAGTTGATGCAAGCTGGTATTCACCATGAAGTGTTGAACGCTAAACAGCACGAGCGTGAAGCAGACATTATTGCTCAGGCGGGTAGCCCGAATGCAGTAACAATTGCAACCAACATGGCTGGTCGTGGTACAGATATTATCTTGGGTGGTAACTGGAAAGCGAAACTTGCCAAGCTTGAAAACCCAACAGCAGAAGATGAAGCACGTCTGAAAGCACAGTGGGAGCAGGACCACGAAGATGTATTGCAAGCAGGTGGTTTGCACATTATTGGTTCTGAACGCCATGAATCACGTCGTATTGACAACCAGCTGCGTGGTCGTGCGGGTCGTCAAGGTGACCCTGGTGTTTCTCGTTTCTATTTATCTCTTGAAGATGACCTCATGCGTATTTTCGCAGGTGACCGTGTTGTTGCCATGATGCGTGCAATGGGCTTACAAGAAAATGAAGCGATTGAACACAAAATGGTAAGTCGCTCTATCGAAAATGCTCAGCGTAAAGTTGAAGCACGTAACTTCGATATTCGTAAGAACTTATTGAAATACGATGATGTGAATAATGAACAACGTAAGATCATCTATTCACAACGTGATGAAGTGTTAGCTGAAAATACTTTACAAGATTACGTTGAAGAGATGCATCGTGAAGTCATGCAAGCCATGATTGCCAACTTTATTCCACCTGAGTCAATTCATGACCAATGGGATATTGAAGGTCTAGAAAATGCTTTACGTATTGATTTAGGTATTGAACTTCCGGTTCAGGAATGGTTAGAACAAGACCGCCGTCTTGATGAAGAAGGTCTGGTTGAGCGTATTAGTGACGAAGTGCTCGAACGTTATCGTCAACGCCGTGCGCAAATGGGTGATGAGTCAGCAGCAATGCTTGAGCGTCATTTCGTTCTAAACTCTCTTGATCGCCATTGGAAAGATCATTTAGCTGCAATGGATTATTTGCGCCAAGGTATTCACTTACGTGGCTACGCGCAAAAGAACCCTGAGCAGGAATACAAAAAAGAAGCGTTTAACCTGTTTGTGAACATGTTAGGCGTCATTAAAACTGATGTTGTGACTGATTTGTCTCGTGTACATATTCCAACACCAGAAGAACTTGCAGAAATGGAAGCTCAACAGCAGCAACAAGCTGAGTCGATGAAGCTTTCTTTTGAACATGACGATGTAGATGGCTTAACAGGTGAAGTGACTGCCTCTCAAGAAGTACTCAATGAGCCGGCTGGTGAACAACAAATGTTCCCAGTACCAGAAAGTCGTAATGCACCATGTCCATGTGGTTCTGGTTTAAAATATAAACAGTGTCACGGCAAAATTTAATTTTCGTGATAAAAAAAGCAGAACAATCGTTCTGCTTTTTTTTCATTTGTAGTAAGCCTGTGAATAATGTTTGCAGTTTTAAGTATTAAATGCTATTTACTTCTCATCCAGAGTGTATGTTGGAAAGACAATGAAAAAAGTATTACAACCTTTATTTTTAACTGTTCTTGCTGTACCAAGTTTTGTTTTCGCAGCAGAAACAGCTTCAGCACCTCAAACCACAACGGTTGATAAGGTTCTTGCGGCAAAAGGCCCAACTTCGGCTCAGGCTGTAGTGAAACAAGAGAATACGACGGTAATTAGCCCGCGTACAGGTATTCGTTATACATTGGGTAATACAGGTAATCGCCCAATCATTTTACAAACTGCTGCGATTGCTCCAGCAAACTCTGCAAACATTAATCGTATTGTGGCAACTAACCCAGCTCTATCTGCAAAAAGTCAAGAAAAAGCAAAAATTGCATTAATTGGTGAAGCAGCAGTTGCGGGCGCAGCAGCTGTGGCGGCAAGTAATGTAACTGCTCCTGCAGCGACAAACAGTGTTGCACCAGCAAACCCTGCATCAATGAATTAATTTTCATATATAAAAAAGCCGGTCAATTTTGAACCGGCTTTTTTATGTTAGGGTGTTTGAAAATACTTAAATCTGATTATTCACATCTTCATTCTTGGTTTCACGAATAAGTAAAAAGGCAACCAATGATAAAAGTGATGCCGCTGTAAGATAATAACCTACAGCATACAAACCATAAGTTTCAGCAAGTTTTGTGGCAATTAATGGCGCAAACGATGCACCAAAAATACCAGCTAAGTTAAAGGTTAATGCTGAACCTGTATAACGAACTGAAGTTGGGAAAATCTCAGAAAGAACCGTACCAATCGGGCCATAGGTCAAACCCATAATTGATAGGCCAGTGCATAAGAAAAGAAAAACGATAAGAGTATTTCCAGACTCTAACATGCTAGAGAAGAATAATCCGAAGATCGCAGCAGCGATACATACACCAACTGAAGTTGCTTTACGTCCAAATTTTTCTGCAAAAATAGCAGATAAAGGTATGAAGGCTGCAAAACAAAGTGTGGCAAAAAGTTGAAGTTCTAAAAACTCACCACGTGCATATCCCAGTTTTGTCGTTCCCCAGTTAAGTGCAAACACTGTGGTCAAATAAAACACCACGAAAGTACAAATTGCGGCAATTGTGCCGAGAATAAGCTTTCCAGTGTGTTTCGTGACAACTTCTTTAAATGGAATATTAACTTCTTTTTGCTTATCTAAAACTTTCTGGAAAGCTGGAGTTTCATGGAGTTTTAAACGGATATATAAACCAACAATAACCAAAATTGCACTGGCAATAAATGGAATACGCCAGCCCCATTGCATGAATGCTTGTTCAGGAATAGCTGCACTTAAAAGTAAGAATGAACCCGTTGCTAAAATAAAACCAATAGGTGCGCCAAGCTGTGGGAACATGCCATACCATGCACGCTTACCTTCTGGAGCATTTTCAGTTGCAAGTAGTACAGCACCACTCCATTCGCCTCCTAGACCTAAACCTTGTCCTAGACGGCAAACTGCTAATAGTAATGGTGCGACAATCCCGATTTGGGCATAAGTCGGAAGTAAACCAATACATACCGTTGATATACCCATAGTAAGCAAGGCTGCCACTAGGGTTGCTTTACGTCCAATACGATCCCCTAAATGGCCAAATAGCGCTGCACCAATAGGGCGGGCAATAAAGGCAATCGCAAAGGTTGCTAGTGACTGTAAGACTGCGGCACTGCCACTGCTAGCAGGGAAAAACAGATGTGGAAAGATAATCACGGCAGCAGTTGCATAGATATAAAAGTCGAAGAACTCAATGGTTGTACCGACTAAGCTTGCAAACAAAACCCGTGTTTTTGAATTGGTGGCTACTACAGGAGCAGCTGTCGCAGAGGTTGACTCCATATAAGTCCTTATATCAGTTAAAATTTATTTTTAGTTTACTATTCTCTTTAAAGGCATATTTTTCTTCAAAGAATAGTGTGAAAGAACATCTTCCATGACTCTTTCAGGATCACTGAATATGAGTGAAAAATGGATTAAACAACGTACCAATAGATTGCAAGAAAGTGTGCACCTGCACCTAAAAGTACAAAAATATGCCATATCGCATGGGTATATCTTACCTTTTTTAACGCGTAAAACAATGCTCCAACGGTGTAAGCTAAACCTCCAGTAATCAATAACATCAAAGCGTCTTTACTTAAATAGGTACGCATATCATCCATTACAAAAACGGCAAGCCACCCCATAAGAACATAAGCGAGCAAAGAGATTTTCTGAAAACGATGAATAAAAACTAACTTGAAAAGTGTACCAATTGCAGCAATGCTCCAGAGTGCAATAAGCAGAATATGAGCTTTTTGTGTAGGTATCGCAATACTCAAGAACGGGGTATATGTCCCAGCAATTAAATAATAAATAGCAGTGTGGTCGAGTTTCTTATACCAGTAACGTAAGTTTTGGGTCTGGGCAAAATGATAGAGAGTCGAACTGGTAAAAACGAGAATGAGGCTAAATGAATATACCCACAAACCTACCCACTGTGCGGTGGAAAGATAAGAACCTTTTATAATTAAAAGGATAGATGCAATCACGGCCATAACAACGCCAGCACCATGGCTATAGGCATTAAAAAGTTCTTCTTTAGGATCGTAAGTTTCTAACACCGATTTGCTCATAAGTTTATTTTTTTGATTAAAAATACAAATGTATAGAAATACAAAACAGTCGTAAAGTTATTTTATTTTTAATCCTATACCCTTTAAACTTTCACTTTATATGAGTCACCATTCTTTAGGTATATCTGTGTCGGTTTTCTCCTTTGAGCAAGAACAGCAATTCTTTCATGAAATCAAACAAATGCTTGATGAGCAAAGTTTTGAGCGTTTGATTTTGAGCCAATATAAAGGAGAGATGGCACAGCTAGAAAAAATCACTTTCCGTATTCTGGAGTTAAGTGGGAAAAAACAGCTTTCAGCTTTATATCATTATACTACTCAAGATGTGACCAAAAACTATACCTTTGAAGAGGGTTTAGAACAGATCGCAACACTGATTGTTCAATGCAAACAAGCAAATTTATTTTCAACTCTGCAAGAAATTCAGCTTAAAAAAAATAAGAAAAAAGCCATGCTTAATATGGGTAAAAAGCAAAGAGTGACTACCGCTCCAACTGTACAAGCGCATGATCGTGAAAAACAACGTTATGTACAGCAGAATAGTGCATTTTTAAAAGAGCTTGGCATTACCGATGAAAAAGCTCAAATCATTCCAAGTATGGCTCGTAAATGGAAGCAGATTAATAAATTTATCGAAATTTTTGCGAGCGCATATGAGCAGATTGATGCTGAGCAAAAAGAGATAAGCATCGTCGATTTTGGTTCAGGAAAAGGTTATTTAACTTTTGCCTTATATGATTATTTACAAGAACAACAAAAGATACCGCTGATTACTGGTGTAGAGCTGCGCCGTAACTTGGTGGAGTTTTGCCAGAATGTAGCCGAAAAAGTAGATTTTAACCACTTAGACTTTTTCGAAGGTGACGTTCGTAGTTATCAGCCGGAAAAGCTGGACGTTATGATTGCTTTACATGCATGTGATATTGCGACTGACTTCGCCATTCATACTGGAATTCGTTTAAATGCTTCAATGATTATGTGCGCACCGTGCTGTCACAAAGAATTACGTCCACAACTACATAGTCCTGAAGTTTTACAACCCATGCTACAGTTTGGTATTCATGCGGGGCAACAAGCCGAGATGTTGACTGATACATTACGTGCTTTACTTTTAAAAGCTTATGGCTATGAAACTAAAGTTTTTGAGTTTGTATCGCTTGAACATACCAGCAAAAATAAAATGATTTTGGCAACAAAACGCAAAGACGTTTCTCAACCTGATGCGAAGATTATGGCTCAAATTCAAGCATTGAAAGAAATGTATGGGATTAAAAAACAGACCTTGGAATTGTTGTTACAAGATCAGTTGCCAATCGAAAATATTGGTTGCAAATGCTAGGAAGGTGAGTGGATGTATAAAATTATAGCGGGTGATTGGAAACAGCTTGAGAAGGACGCCAAATACATCCGTGAACAAGTTTTTATTCAAGAGCAAGGTATTGCACCCGAAGATGAGTGGGATGATTTTGACTCCACTGCTGTGCACTTTATGGTGTATGACAAAGAGCAGCCTATCGCTACAGCACGCTTGTTACCGCAGCATAGTGTAGGACGTGTTGCTGTTTTAATACCTTATCGAAAGCAGGGTATAGGTAAAATTTTAATGCAGCATATTATTGACTATGCCCGTAATCAAAAATTGCCTTATTTAAAGCTTTCCGCGCAAACTTATGTGACAGCTTTTTATGAAGCTCTAGGTTTTAAAGTGCAGGGTGAGGTTTACCAAGATTGTGGTATTCCACATATTGATATGACTTTAGCGTTAAGTTGAGATTCCTTTTTAGAAATCTCAACTTTGAATTACTTCATAGCATTCCAGTTTTCGATGGCTTGTAAGCCTGTTTCCAAACCAACTTCATAGCTGTAACGAAGCTTTTTCGGATTTGTCGTTAAACGACCTGCCATATTTTTAAGAGGCGGTGGACATACCTCTAAAATTTGCTGTTCAGGGTTACTGCTACGAACAAATTCAACTGAAGCATTATAACGGGCACAGCGGTTACGCAAACTATTTGCAAAACCGTAATGGTGTTTAAAAGCATATTTCGCAAGGAATTGGTCGCCTCGGCTACTGGCTTTAAAGTAGTTCTTCGGGCGAGTTCGTAAAACTAATAGCTTTTTGACACCACTTTGCTGAGCCGTCCAGCGAACAGGTAGAGCATCTGCAACGCCGCCATCAAAGTAGGGTTCACCCATAATATCGACGGGATGACGAGTTAAAACCGGAATTGAGCTAGAAGCACGCAGTGCATTTAGCAAATTATCTTTACCAGCACGAAGATACTCAGCATGACCAGTTTTAGCATGCGTCAATACCATATAAAAATCTGGATTTTTGGCAAAAAGGCTCTGTTGATCAAGAGGATGTTCTTGCTCGCCAATTTCCCACATCCATTTTAAATCAAGTAAATCGCCACCTTTAAAGAAGCGCTTATAATCGATAAATTCAGGACGGAGGGAATGATCAATATAGAAGGTTAAAGTCCGACCTTGTTGACCTGCCAAGTAGTTAGCCACATTGGTCGAACCAGAAGATACACCAACGTATAAGTCAAAAGGATTGAACTGTTGTTGTAGAAAAGCATCAAGTACACCACTGGTAAAGGCACCACGCATGCCTCCACCTTCTACAACCAATGCGTTGCGGGAAAAATCTGTCATTTGAAAAATATCTGATTACTGATGTGAATGCTGATGTTCTTGCATGTCCATTTCAGGCATGTTGTCATGCTGACTTTGTTGATCTGTCGATTTTTCAACTTTTTGTTGCATTTCGTGCTGTTGAGCTTTGCGCTGAGCACCTGGCATATAGTCAGGTTCATTACTCATTGCTAAATAGAAAAAGCCAAGGAAAATCGCACTTAAAACACCAACGATCAGAACAAATTTCCAGCCTAAAACTGCTGACTCGGAAGAATTTTTATCGGACATAAGGATTTCTCGAATGTGCTGTAGAAGCACAAAAATGAAGTCTATTTATAGCATATTTAGGCAGTAGGCTGAAATCTTAAAGGTCATAAAGAAAAACCCATATAAATAAAATATATTTATATGGGTAAGGTTTATGCAGTTTTTAAATATTTAATAGATTTAAATTATTGAATATTTTGTTTCTGCTCAGCTTTGGTTTTGAGTAACGCTGGGGGCGTGAAGCGCTCACCATATTTGGCAGCCAACTCTTCAGCACGTTTCTCTGCTTTATCAATACCATACTGATTTAGGAATTGAATCGCTCCGCCAGTCCAAGGTGCATAACCAATTCCAAAAATAGAACCGACATTGGCATCAATAACTGACTCTAGCACACCTTCTTCGTAACAACGTAAGGTATCTAAAGCCTGTACAAACAAAATACGGTCAATCATATCCTGTTCAGAAATATCATGATCTTTTTGCCAACGATTTAAGCCTTCCCATAGGTGCTTTTTACCATTCTCAGGATAGTCATAGAAACCTACGCCAGCAGCTTTACCTTTACGGTTTAACTCATGAATCATGGTATGAATTACTTCATCTACCGGTGTTTTTGGTAACTCTTTGCCTTCGGCTTGCAGTGCTTTACGTGCTTCACTGGCAACATGCTCGGTCAAAGTTAAAGACACTTCATCTTGAATCGCAAGTGGCCCCACAGGCATGCCTGCTTTCAGTGCTGCCATTTCAATACGTGCTGGGTGGACACCTTCTGCAAGCAAGCGCATACCTTCTTGAATAAAAGTACCAAACACACGACTGGTAAAGAAGCCACGGCTATCATTGACAACAATTGGTGTTTTTCCAATTTGCTGTACAAAGTCATAGGCTTTCGCCAGTGTCTCTGCAGAGGTGTTTTTACCTTTAATAATCTCAACCAACTGCATTTTGTCGACAGGGCTAAAGAAATGCAAACCGATAAACGCTTTATCATCCTTGCTTGCTTGCGCTAAACCTGTGATCGGTAGGGTTGATGTATTTGATGCCATTACGCCATTAGGCACTAAGTATTGTTCAGCTTCTTGAGTGACTTTCGCTTTGAGCTCTTGGTTTTCAAATACGGCTTCAATAATCAGATCACAACCTTGTAAGTCTTCAGCAGAGGCTGTAGCCGTAATGAGCGATAAAACTTGATCACGTTTTTCTGCCGTCATGCGGCCTTGTGAAACACGTTTATCTAGCAATTTCTGAGAATATGCTTTGCCTTTCTCTGCATTTTCAACAGATATATCTTTAAGGATAACAGGAATGCCTTTAATGGCTGTTGAATATGCAATACCGGCACCCATCATACCCGCACCTAACACACCAACTTTAGTCGCTTGCCATTTGGCAACATCGGCAGGGCGGCTTGCACCAGACTTAATTGCATTTAGGCCATGCCAGAACGTGCCAATCATATTTTTAGAAATTTGGCCTGTTGCTAGTTGAGTAAAATAGCGAGACTCGATGCGCAACGCTGTATCAACATCAACTTGAGCGCCTTCCACTGCGGCAGCCATAATCGCTTCAGGAGCAGGGTAGCAGCCCTTGGTTTTGTCTTTTAACATGGCTGGTGCAATGGCAAGAACTTGTGCAACTGCCGGAGTTTTTGGATCGCCACCCGGAATTTTATAACCCTTCACATCAAAAGGCTGTTGAGATTTCGGATTTGCCTTAACCCATGTAATTGCTTTATCTAAAAGTTCTTGTTCATTTTCAGCTGTGTCATGAATTAAGCCTAAAGATTTGGCTTTATCGACACCGAACTGCTTACCTTCCATTAAAAATGGAAATGCATTTTGAAGACCAAGCAGACGTACCATACGTACAATACCACCGCCACCCGGAAGTAAACCTAAAGTAACTTCTGGTAGGCCAAATTTGCTTTTTGGGTCATTGATTGCAATACGGTGATGGCAACTTAAAGCTATTTCCCATCCACCGCCCAGTGCCGTTCCATTCAATGCTGCAACAACTGGAATACCAAGCGTTTCAATTGTACGTAAATGACCTTTTAACTTCTCAACCATATTGAAAAAGTCAGTTGCATGCTCAGGTTGAACTTGAATTAGCTCATCTAGGTCGCCGCCTGCAAAGAACGTTTTTTTAGCCGAACGGAAAATAATGCCTGAAAGTTCTGTTTCTGCTTTAAGTTTCTGAGTGACCTCATCAAGCGAGTCACGAAACTCAGCATTCATGGTGTTTGCAGATTGTCCAGTTGAATCAAGCGTTAAAATGACAATATTGTCGGCATTTTTTTCGTATTGAATTGCACTCATCTTTATCTATCCCTAAATTTTTATACACGTTCAATAATGGTGGCAATACCCATACCACCGCCGACACAGAGCGTCGCTAAACCGCGCTTTTTATCTTGTCGTTCAAGCTCATCAAGTAGGGTGCCTAAAATCATGGCGCCGGTTGCGCCTAAAGGATGTCCTAAAGCAATTGCACCGCCATTTACATTGACTTTCTCAGCAGGGACATTGAGCTCATTTATAAAACGCATCACGACAGCTGCAAATGCTTCGTTGACTTCAAATAGGTCAATATCATCAATTGTTAAACCAGCTTTTTCCAAGGCTTTGCGTGCAGCAGGTGCAGGACCAGTTAACATGATGGTTGGGTCGGTACCAACGAGAGCAGTCGCCAAAACTTTAGCGCGTGGTTTTAAATTTTGTTCTTTGACTGCTTTTTCTGAAGCCAGTAAAACGAGAGCTGCTCCATCGACAATGCCTGATGAGTTACCTGCGTGATGAACATGATTTACTTTTTGTGCTTCTGGATATTTTTGTAAAGCAACTGCATCAAAACCCATTTGCCCCATCATTTCAAAACTTGGATTGAGTTTTGCAAGGCCTTCGAGTGTGGTATTGCCTTTAATAAATTCATCTTTTTCTAAAATCACCACACCTGAATGATCTTTGACTGGTACGACTGAGTGATTGAAATAACCATTTGCTTGAGCTGCCGCTGCTTTTTGTTGTGACTTCACCGCAAAATTATCAACATCTTCACGGCTATAGCCGTCTAAGGTTGCAATAAGATCAGCCCCGATACCTTGTGGAACAAAAGATGATTTAAGGTTGGTTTCCGGATCTAACGCCCATGGTCCGCCATCAGAACCCATTGGAATGCGTGACATTGATTCAACGCCACCAGCAACCACTAAATCTTCCCAACCAGAGCGGACTTTCATTGCTGCCATGTTGACGGCTTCTAAACCTGAAGCACAAAAGCGGTTAATTTGTACGCCAGCAACATCATCATTCCAACCAGCAGCAATTGCTGCGGTTTTGGCAATGTCTCCACCTTGATCGCCAATTGGTGTTACGCAGCCCAGAACAATATCGTCCACTTTAGATGTATCAAGCTGATGGCGCTGTTGCAATTCGTTTAATAGGGTGGTGAGTAATGATATTGGTTTTACTTCATAAAGAGAGCCGTCTTTTTTTCCTTTTCCGCTTGGTGTGCGAATGGCATCAATAATATAAGCCTCGCTCATAACAGTTCCTTTTTTATTGCTTAAAATTTATTTGTGCTTTGAGTGTACTGGTTTTAATAGCGAGCGCAATGACGATAAGCGCACCAGTCAGGTGATGATTTTTGCCAATAGAGATATAAAAAAGCCCAAGTTGAACTTGGGCTAGATGTGAATATAAAGAGATTTAAGAATTAGTGGTAACCATGTAGTTGGCGATATAAGCCAGGAGTTACACCAGTCCACTTTTTAAATGCACGGTGGAATGTACTGGTTTCACTAAAGCCTACCTGTTGAGCAACATCTTCAAGTGTTAATTCAGGGTTGAGCAACAAGTGAATCGCAGCATCTCGACGTAGAGCATCTTTTACGCCTTGATAGCTTTTACCTTCAGCAGCTAAGCGGCGGCGTAAAGTTTGCGGAGATAAATACAGCATTGATGCAACGTCGTTAAGCGTTGGCATTTCTTCACCAATTTGACTCTTGAGTACGTCACGAATACGAGAAGTCAGCGAGTTGGTGTTCTTGAATTTTACTAAAAGCTGAGCAGGGGCTGCTTTCAAGAACTCTTCTAGCGTTTTTTCATCTTGACGGATTGGTAAATCAAGATAATCAGCTGCAAAGGTTATTTCAGTACGTGGTGCATCAAACTGCATAACTGGCGCAAAGAATAAAGCATCATATTCATCTGCATGTGCAGGGCGCGGATAGCTAAAATGAACACGTTCTAATGGTAAGCGGCGTTCAATCAGCCAAGATGCCAAACCATGCCAAATCATGAGCATACTTTCAGTAATGAAATGATCTGGATCTAATGTTTTTGGAATGAGAGGTACTAAACGTGCTTCGTGTTTGTCACGCTCTAGCGTTACCGACCATTCATCACCAAATAATTTATAAAACTGAGATGAGAGTTCAAGGGCTTGGCCCAAGGTTTTTGCATGAATAATCAACTGACACATAATGGCAAAAGTGCCCAAACGACGCGGCTGTACATCAAAGCCGACGTGTTCATCTTGTGTGACCATCCATAACATTTTTATAAAACGGGTATATTGTTCTGGTGAGATTCGAGCTTTAGGTTGACGTAATAGTTCCGCTTCGATACCCACATGTGAAAGTAACGTCTCGACATCCATGCCAAGGCGTTTTACGCCTGTCAAAGCCGCATTCACGAAGTGGATGCTAATCGTATCGCGACTCATATTGAATCCTTCAGTCTCTTTGATGTTCACTTTAAATTGACCTAAATGACCGTCTAAAAAAATAAATTGGCGATTTACAACAGTGTAAAAGCACTTTTTACATGTTAAATTGCCGAAATGATCAAGGTAAATGGCTGAACATGACATTGTTTTAGAATATTTGCTTAACTAATATAAAAGAAAATTCGAATAATACTGGTTAAAAATACGATGACGACAGCATTAAATGGACTTAAAGTTCTCGATTTCTCGACGCTCTTACCTGGACCTTTTGCCACAATGTATTTGGCCGATATGGGGGCAGAAGTCATCCATATCGAATCTCCATCACGTCCAGATCTCATTCGGATAATGCCGCCATATGCCAATGGTCAGGCGACCGCACATAGTTATCTAAACCGAAATAAACAGTCGATTGTTCTCGACTTAAAAGATGTTGCCAGTATTGATCTGATAAAAGCTAAGATTTCCGAGTTTGATATTGTGATAGAACAATTTCGGCCAGATGTCATGCGCCGTTTAGGGCTGGACTATGCCACCCTTGCAGAAATTAACCCGCGTTTAATTTATTGTTCAATTACAGGTTATGGCCAAACTGGAAGTTATAAAGACCGGGCTGGCCACGACATTAATTATTTAGCCTTAGCTGGTATTGCTGGGTATAGCGGCCGGCAAGATAGCGGTCCGCCACCGCTTGGTATTCAGGTTGCCGATATTGCTGGTGGTTCATTACATGCAGTCATTGCGATCTTGGCTGCAGTAGTTGAACGCAACCGTAGCGGTATAGGTCAATATATTGATATTTCCATGACGGATTGTGTAGCGAGTCTAAATAGTATGGCGGCGTCAGCTACGCTTGCCGCACAAGTTGAACAGGCTCCCGAGCAGGGGATGCTCAATGGGGGGATTTTCTATGACTATTATATGACGCAAGATGGTCGTTATCTTTCTATCGGTAGCCTTGAACCGCAATTTATGGCAGGTTTGTCTGCGGCACTAGATTTACCTGTATTATTACAAAAAGGTGCGTCATTAGATGTGCAAGATCGACAGGACGTTAAACAAGCCATTCAAGAAAAAATTAAAGCCAAAACATTTAAAGAATGGCATGAAATTTTTGCCAACCTCGATGTATGTGTAGAGCCCGTATTGAGTTTAAGTGAGGCTTTAAATTCACCGTTAGCACAACAACGTGGATGGATTGTGAATGTTCCTTTGCAAAATAATACGGCAGATACAGAACCTCAAATTGCATGCCCAATTAAGTTCTCACGTTCCCAAATGCGATATTCCTTTGTAGGTCAAAAGCTTGGCGAGGGGCAGTGGTAAGGTTAGAGGGCTATTTCTTATACAGTAAGTACTAAGATTATTATCTGATTAATCAATTGATTAACATTTTGAATAATTTCTTTACATAAAATTAGCGTAACCTTTATAAACAAAGACATAAAAGGTTCGTAAACATGAAAACGCATAAATCTTTGATGGTTTCCTGTTTATCCGTTTTATCAATTACTCTTTTTGTTCAGCATGCACAAGCTGCTGCTGCATTTGACCCAAATAGTTCTTGGATGTTGGGTGATTGGAACGGGCAACGTACAGCGTTACAAGCACAAGGTTATGATTTTTCTTTTGGATATACCGGTGAATACGCCGGTATTTTAGATTCAAAGAATACTTCTACACACGGTAGCGCTTATACAGGGCAACTTGCTTTAGGTTCGCATTTGGACCTAGGTAAAATTTTAGGGTGGCAAGATACTGAAGCTCAAATCACTTTAACTTATCGTGATGGGCAATCGCTTTCTGAACATTCTCCAGCTTTAGCTGGACACATTAGTTCTGCACAAGAAGTGTGGGGGCGTGAGCAAACTTGGCGTTTAACAGACTTGTGGATTAAGAAAAAATTCCTTGATCAGAAGTTAGATGTAAAAGTTGGTCGTTTTGGAGAAGGTGAAGACTTTAACAGTTTTGACTGTGACTTCCAGAACTTGGCCCTCTGTGGTTCACAAGTGGGTAACTGGGTTGGTGACCAATGGTATAACTGGCCAGTTAGCCAATGGGCAATGCGTGTTAAATATAATGTGCAACCCGATTTATATACGCAAATTGGTGTATACGAATATAACCCAGAGAACTTGGAGCGTGGCAAAGGTTTCAACCTAAGCACAGATGGTTCTCACGGTGCAATTATTCCAGCAGAGGTTGTTTGGTCACCTAAATTAGGTGTGCAAAGCATGCCTGGTGAATACCGTTTAGGTTATTACTACAGCACTGCTGATGCAGAGGAAATTACTAATCCAACTAAAACATCTCATAAGCAAGGTGTTTGGGTAACTGCGAAACAAAAATTATTCCAGCCAGCTGATCAAACTGATCGCGGTTTAACAGGTTTTGTGAACCTTACTTTCCACGACTCAGATACTAATAAAGTTGATAACATGCAAAATGTAGGCTTAGTCTACAAAGGTTTGCTCAATCAACGTCCACAAGATGAGTTGGCACTTGGCGTTGCTCGTATTCATATCAATGATGACTGGAGCGATATTCAAGCCAAAGAATATGACACTGAATACAATACCGAGCTTTACTATGGTATTCATGCCACTAACTGGCTAACTATTCGTCCAAATGTGCAATATGTTCGTCATGTTGGTGCATTAAAAAATGGTGATAACACTTGGGTAGGCGGTATTAAATTCTCAACCGTATTCTAAGTAATTATTCCGAAAAACGGATTGTCGAGGGCTAAATCATTGATTGAAGTATCCAGACCTTCCGTTTTTTTCTTTATGCCTGAATTTTGTTTTATATGTATTGGTGATGCCATTTTCCTATAAGGTTTTTGGCACATCTTTCCGATAAAAATGATGATTGATAAGAGGTGGTTTATGAATCAACCTTCTTCAAGATCAGGATTAACGACTTTTACCGTAATCATTATTGGGTTATTGGCGTTATTCCTGTTAATTGGAGGTATTTGGCTCGCTACACTAGGCGGTTCAATTTACTACATTGTAGCTGGAGTCTTACTTCTCATTGTTACATGGCAACTCTACAAACGCGCTTCAACTGCTTTGTGGGTTTATGCTGCATTAATGCTAGGTACTATTATCTGGAGTGTCTGGGAAGTTGGAACAGACTTTTGGGCGCTTGCACCTCGTTTAGATATTTTAGGTATTCTTGGTTTATGGTTATTGGTTCCGGCAGTGACTCGTGGAATCAACAACCTTGGATCAAGTAAAGTTGCCTTATCTTCAACTTTAGCGATTGCAATCGTGTTGATGGTTTATTCTATCTTCAACGATCCACAAGAAATTAATGGTGAGATCAAAACTCCTCAACCAGAAACTGCTCAAGCCGTTCCAGGTGTAGCAGAGAGTGATTGGCCAGCTTATGGTCGTACTCAAGCTGGTGAGCGTTATTCTCCGCTCAAACAAATTAATGACCAAAATGTCAAAGATTTGAAAGTAGCATGGACACTACGTACTGGTGATTTCAAAACAGATAATGATTCTGGTGAAACAACCAATCAGGTTACGCCAATTAAAATTGGTAATAACATGTTTATCTGTACGGCTCACCAACAATTAATTGCGATTGATCCGGCTACTGGTAAAGAAAAATGGCGTTTTGATCCGAAACTTAAAACGGATAAATCGTTCCAGCATTTAACTTGTCGTGGTGTAATGTACTACGATGCAAACAATACTACTGAGTTTGCAACGAGTCTCCAAAGCAAGAAATCTAGCTCTACACAATGTCCACGTAAAGTCTTTGTTCCAGTTAATGACGGGCGTTTAGTGGCTGTGAATGCTGACACAGGTAAAGCATGTACTGACTTTGGTCAAAATGGCGAAGTGAATTTACAAGAATTCATGCCATATGCTTATCCAGGTGGTTATAACCCAACATCTCCTGGTGTTGTGACAGGTTCAACAGTAGTTATTGCTGGTTCTGTGACAGACAACTATTCAAATAAAGAGCCATCTGGTGTGATTCGTGGATATGACGTGAACACTGGTAAGCTTCTTTGGGTATTTGATACTGGCGCAGCAGATCCAAATGCTATGCCAGGTGAAGGTACAACATTTGTTCATAACTCTCCAAATGCTTGGGCACCTTTAGCATACGATGCCAAACTTGATATCGTTTATGTTCCAACAGGTGTAGGTACTCCAGATATTTGGGGTGGTGACCGTACCGAGTTGAAAGAACGTTATGCGAACTCTATGTTAGCGATTAATGCTTCAACTGGTAAATTGATTTGGAACTTCCAGACAACCCATCACGACTTATGGGATATGGACGTACCGTCACAACCATCTTTGGCAGATATTAAAGACAAATCTGGTAAAACTGTTCCAGCAATTTATGTATTGACTAAAACAGGTAATGCCTTTGTTCTTGATCGCCGTAATGGTCAGCCAATTGTTCCTGTAACTGAGAAACCAGTTCCACAAACAGTTAAACGCGGACCACAGACTAAAGGCGAACATTATTCAAAAACTCAGCCATTCTCTGACTTAAACTTGGCACCACAAGATAAATTGACTGATAAAGATATGTGGGGTGCCACAATGCTTGATCAGCTCATGTGTCGTGTGTCATTCAAACGTCTCAATTACGATGGTATTTATACACCACCATCTGAAAACGGTACTTTAGTTTTCCCTGGTAACTTAGGTGTGTTTGAATGGGGCGGTATGTCAGTTAACCCTGATCGTCAAGTTGCTGTCATGAATCCGATTGGCTTGCCATTTGTAAGTCGTCTAATTCCTGCTGATCCAAACCGCGCGCAAACTGCAAAAGGTGCAGGTACTGAGCAAGGTGTTCAGCCAATGTATGGCGTACCGTATGGTGTAGAAATCAGCGCATTCCTATCTCCGCTTGGTTTACCTTGTAAACAACCAGCTTGGGGATATGTGGCTGGCGTAGATTTGAAAACTCATGAAGTCGTTTGGAAAAAACGTATTGGTACTATCCGTGATAGCTTACCAAAACTGTTCCAATTACCAGCTGTTAAAATTGGTGTTCCTGGTTTAGGTGGTTCAATCTCTACTGCCGGTAATGTTATGTTTGTTGGTGCAACTCAAGATAACTACATCCGTGCATTTAACGTCACGAATGGTAAGAAATTATGGGAAGCGCGTTTACCAGCAGGTGGACAAGCAACACCAATGACTTATGAAATTAACGGTAAGCAATATGTAGTGATCATGGCCGGTGGTCATGGTTCATTTGGTACAAAAATGGGCGACTATTTAGTGGCTTATGCATTGCCAGATAACAAATAAACGTTTGCTATCAAAAAAGCCCAGATTTATCTGGGCTTTTTTATATCGATGTATATAAGCTTATCAATAAAATCGTTATTAAATATGCAAAAAAAGCATTTTATTGATGAATAAAAGCTCGCTATGCTATCCGCCTTAATAATGAATCTACTAGCCATACGCCATGTATTTATATACCGATTTCGACCAGCAGCTGGTTAATGAACGAGTTGCTCAGTTCCGTGATCAGACTGAACGCTATTTAGCTGGCAAACTTTCTGAAGATGAATATCGTCCATTACGTTTGCAAAATGGTTTATATGTGCAACGTTATGCGCCTATGCTGCGTATTGCTGTGCCGTATGGCTTAATGAATTCAAAACAATTACGTAAAGTTGCTGAAGTTTCAACAAAATATGATCGTGGTTATGCACACGTATCAACACGTCAAAACATTCAGTTAAACTGGCCTGCACTTGAAGATGTGCCAGATATTTTGGCAGAACTTGCAACTGTACAAATGCATGCTATTCAAACGAGTGGTAACTGTATTCGCAACACGACAACTGACCAATATGCGGGTGTGGTTGCTGGTGAAATTGCAGACCCTCGCCCAACATGTGAATTGATTCGTCAGTGGAGTACATTCCACCCTGAATTTGCATTCTTGCCACGTAAGTTCAAAATTGCTGTTTCTGCACTTGAAGAAAAAGATCGCGCAGCAACTGCATTCCATGATATTGGTGTTTATATCGTGCGTAATGAGGCAGGTGAAATTGGCTATAAAATTATGGCTGGTGGTGGTTTAGGCCGTACCCCAATCATCGGTAGTGTCATTCGTGAGTTTTTACCACGTGAAGATTTAATTGCTTACTTAGAAGCTGTTCTACGTGTTTATAACTTGCATGGCCGTCGTGATAACAAATATAAAGCGCGTATCAAAATCTTGGTTAAAGCATTAACGCCTGAAGTATTTGCACAGAAAGTTGAAGCTGAATTTGAACACACACGTGAAGCATTAAAAATTCAGCCAGAAATCTTGAAAAAACTGGATGAAGAGTTCACTCCGTTTGATTATCAAGATTTGGCAGATGAAGATTTCACGGATTTATTCGCTGAGCATCCAAAATTCAAACAATGGTTCAACATCAACACGCATGCACATAAAGTGAAAGGCTATCGTATTGTTACGATTTCTCTAAAACGTGCAGGCATCGCACCGGGTGATATGACCACCGAAGAAATGAATTTTATTGCAGATCTTGCTGATAAATATACGTTCGGTGAGCTTCGTACTACTCACGAACAAAATATTGCTTTGGCAGATGTGCCTCAAAAAGACTTGTTCGATGTATGGCAAGCACTTGAACAACACAATATGGCACGTGCACATATCGGCTTTATTACCGATATTATTAGCTGCCCGGGTGGTGATTTCTGTTCACTTGCAAATGCGAAATCAATTCCAATTGCTGAAGCGATTACACGTCGTTTTGAAGACTTAGACAAAGTTTATGATCTTGGTCATTTAGATCTAAATATTTCTGGTTGTATGAATGCTTGTGGTCACCACCACGTGGGTAACATCGGTATTTTAGGTGTAGATAAAAAAGGCGCTGAGTTCTACCAAATTACATTAGGTGGTAATTCAGACCATGATGCCTCTATCGGTGACATCTTAGGCCCATCATTTGCAGCAGATGCTGTTCCAGACGTTATTGAAGAAGTATTAAATACTTATCTTGATTTACGTACTGAAGGTGAGCGTTTCGTCGATACATATCGCCGTGTAGGAATTCAACCATTTAAGGAGCGTGCATATGCTTAATACAGCTCTACCAGTGCTTTATAAAGACGGCACGATTGCAGACAATACTTATCAAATCATTGCAGAAGATGGTGTGGTTCCTCAAGGTGATGTTGTTGTAACAACAGCTCAACTCGATCAATTAGCTAACGTTCAAGGCAAAAAAGCTTTGTATGTGACTGTGAGCGATTCACCAGAAGATCATACATTCCCACTTAGTGAACTTGATGCGATCTTTATTGAGTTTGCTGGCTTTGGTGATGGTCGAGGATATTCATTTGCAGCGTTATTACGTCGTCAAGGTTTCCAAGGTGAACTGCGTGCAACTGGCGATGTGTTTAAGGATGTCTTAAACTACTTAAAGCGCTCAGGTTTTGATAGTTTTGTAATTAAGGAAGGTAAAGATGTGCAAGAGGCGGCAGCTGGTTTGCAAGACTTTACCAACCCGTACCAAGCTTCAACAGCCGTACCGCAAGCAAGTTATCAAACTGGTGCTTAAATAATTTTAAATGAAGAAGCTGAACTTAGGTTCAGCTTTTTTTATAATTACTTTTTAATAAATGAATGAAGAATAAGAATGTTAGGCTTAATTTCAAAAATAAATCCCGGTGCTTGGTGGTTAATATTTGCTATCGCGACAGATGTGCTCTCAACATTTTATTCGGCTAAAGGCAATGGATTAGTTAATAAAACTGCTCAAGGAATTGCTCTAGTTTTATATATTGGGTCTTTTGCATGTGCAGCTATTGCTTTGAAATATATGCAGGCGGGAATTTTATATGTGCTTTGGTCTGGAATAGGTGTATTAGCAACTGCTTTTCTTGCAAAGATTTTTCTTGGGCAGAATATTGATGTAGCTGGATGGGTAGGTATAGGTTTTATTACCGTTGGTTTAATGATTATTGCGCAGTATTCTAATATTAATGTTTAAGACCCTTATAGAAATAGTAAGTGTCTCTATAAGGGGCTGATCTTAAAAAATATTATGTATCAAGCTGACAGTTAACCATCCACTTTATGCCAAACTGATCGGTAAATGCACCGTATAATGCACCCCAGAAAGTTTTTTCTAATGGCATTTCAACTTGTCCATTTAGAGATAGAGCATCGAACAGCTGTTTTGCTTTTTCTTGCTCATCTTTTTCAAGGTTGATTGCGATGTAATGATTATTACCTTTAGTAAATACACTATTCGGGGTACAGAATTGATCGATAGTGTCTGATGCCATGAGTACTGTGTACTCATTAATCGGTAGAGAAACGTGAAGCACTAAATTTTTTTCGGCTTCCGATAATGTTACACCCTCATTAGGTGGCATGTCGCTATAACGGCTCAGCATAGCAAATTCACCACCAAAGACCGATTTATAAAAATTAAAGGCTTGTTCTGCCTGACCTTGGAAATTGAGATAGTGATTGAGTTGCATTGTTATTGTCCATTGTTGTTTTCGTTTAAAGAAATAAGTTAAAACTTAAAAGTGATTTTGTGGGTCTTTTTTTGTAAATTTTTCATAAAAAATCCCACCGAAGTGGGATTTTAAACAGGTTTTAATTAAAGAATTTCAATGGCAACAGCTGTTGCCTCACCACCACCAATACAAAGTGCGGCAATACCTTTTTTACCGCCAGTACGTTTAAGCGCATGAATAAGTGTAAGAATAATACGAGAACCTGTAGAACCCACCGGATGACCTAGGGCACAAGCCCCCCCATTGATATTTACTTTCTCTGCATCAAGTTTGAAATCATCAATTGGGCACATGGTAACCATAGCAAATGCTTCATTAATTTCCCAAAGGTCAACGTCCTGAGCATTCCATCCAGCTTTTTTAAGTACTTTTTCAATAGCACCAACTGGAGCAATTGTAAATTCTGAAGGATGTTGAGAATTTGAAGCTGTCGCAATAATTTTAGCAAGCGGTTGTAAGCCGCGCTGTGCTGCAACTTCACTCGATGTTAAAACTAGTGCAGAAGCACCATCAGAAATTGAACTCGCGTTTGCAGCGGTAATTGTACCGTCTTTTGCAAAAGCTGGTTTAAGTGATGGGATTTTATCAATCTTGGCATTTAAAGGTTGTTCATCTTGGTCAACAATGACATCGCCTTTACGTGTAGAGACAATAACAGGGACGATTTCATCTTTGAAATAGCCTTCAGTAATTGCAGTTTGAGCACGTTTTAAAGAACGAATGGCAAAGTCATCCATTTGCTCACGTGTATAACCACGTGTATTTGCCATATCTTGAGCAAATGAACCCATTAAACGACCTGTTTCAGCATCTTCTAAACCGTCGAAGAACATATGGTCTTTAATTTCGCCATGACCCATACGGTAACCAGCACGTGCTTTGGGCAATACATAAGGAGCATTAGTCATTGACTCCATGCCACCTGCAACCACAATTTCAGCACTGCCTGCTTTGATCATGTCTGCTGCTTGCATCACGGCTTTCATGCCTGACCCACAAAGCTTATTAATCGTCACTGCACCTGTAGAATCAGGTAAACCAGCTTTACGCATCGCTTGACGGGCAGGGCCTTGTTTTAAACCCGCAGGTAGTACACAACCCATAATGACTTCTTCGACATCAGTAGGTTGCAAGCCTGCTCGTGCGATTGCTTCTTTAATTGTTACTGCACCTAGTTCAGGAGCAGTTAGACTAGATAGTGATCCTTGAAAACCACCCATAGCAGTACGAGCACCATTAACAATTACGATGTCAGTCATTGTTGTAATCTCCGATTGTTCTTTATCTCAAATTAAGAAAACATTAAAACTTAAGCAGTATATTGCAAAATGAGGGATGTATTGGTCTCGGCATTAGACTGTAGAGTTCTAACAATTTTTTAATTCTTCGACACGCACATGACCCATTTTGCTAAGAACTAATTTAAAATTTTTAAGCTGATCATAAGAACAGTAAATAAAACTACCATTAGACTCGATTGGAAGTCCCGAGCTTCCTTGAAAAACAATACTATTTTGTTTTTTACCAAAACGTTGTAATTTCATAGAACCATAAGTATGGTTAAGATCTATAGAGGTTAATAATTCTTCATTTAAATCATGCTGTAGATTGCGGTTACTATCTACGAAGCTGATTAAGTGTTTATTCCAATCTGTATTACAGATTACCTGATCTGAACTTGGACACAGAACAATGTTCTTATGCTGAATAATTGCGTCCGATTTGGCTTTTTGTATATGAATTGTGAGTACACGCGAGGTATTTTTTAATTCTACAGATGCCATAAATTGATGGTATAAAGGAATGGCTATAACTGACATAATCACAAGAATTACGAGGGTTATAGAGAGCTCAACTATAGTAAAACCAGGAGATCTAAACATTAAGAAACCTTAATATATGTATAAATAGAGCAATTTTATGTTTTCTGACAATGATTTATATTATTTTTTATAATAAGGAAACACAAAATTAAATAAGGGTTATCAGTTGGCTAGAATACTGGTAAAATCACCGCAAGCGAAACAAAGAAGTTATTCATTTTTGCTAGTTGAGTAAAAAATTACCGAATTACAACGGAAATTGTAAGTAATTTTGTCAATAATTTACTTGATTAAAATTATCAAGCACTTGGAAAGTTGATCAAGTGTTTGTATGATTCAAATGTGAATAGCTTAAAAATAATACTGGGGTAAAAATATCTCAGGGGCCAATAAATTTAGGCTGAGCTTGAACAACAATTGTTATCTCTGGAGGATATCCATGAAATTGAGTCGTATTGCACTTGCTACTATGCTTGTTGCTGCTCCATTAGCTGCTGCTAATGCTGGCGTAACAGTTACTCCATTATTGCTTGGTTACACTTTCCAAGACAGCCAACACAATAACGGTGGTGACAAAGGTAGTTTAACAAATGGACCTGAGCTACAAGACGATTTATTCGTTGGTGCAGCTTTAGGTATTGAGTTAACACCATGGTTAGGTTTTGAAGCTGAATATAACCAAGTTAAAGGTGATGTAAACGGTATTGCTGGTGCTCCAAATGCTGAATACAAACAAAAACAAATCAACGGTAACTTCTATGTTACTTCTGATTTAATTACTAAAAACTATGACAGCAAATTCAAGCCATACGTATTGTTAGGTGCCGGTCACTACAAATACGAGATTCCTGATCTTGGTTACCACACAAGTGAAGAAGGTACTTTAGGTAATGCTGGTATCGGTGCATTCTATCGCATCAACGATGCTTTATCTCTTCGTACAGAAGCTCGTGGTACTTATAACTTTGATGAACAATTCTGGAACTATACAGCTCTTGCTGGTTTAAACGTAGTTCTTGGTGGTCACTTGAAGCCTGCTGCTCCTGTAGTAGAAGTTGCTCCAGTTGAACCAACTCCAGTTGCTCCACAACCACAAGAGTTAACTGAAGACCTTAACATGGAACTTCGTGTGTTCTTTGATACTAACAAATCAAACATCAAAGACCAATACAAGCCAGAAATCGCTAAAGTTGCTGAAAAATTATCTGAATACCCTAACGCTACTGCACGTATCGAAGGTCACACAGATAACACTGGTCCACGTAAGTTGAACGAACGTTTATCTTTAGCTCGTGCTAACTCTGTTAAATCAGCTCTTGTAAACGAATACAATGTTGACGCTTCTCGTTTGTCTACTCAAGGTTTCGCTTGGGATCAACCGATTGCTGACAACAAAACTAAAGAAGGTCGTGCTATGAACCGTCGTGTATTCGCGACAATTACTGGTAGCCGTACTGTAGTAGTTCAACCTGGTCAACAAGCTCAATAATTTGAGTTTCTGAACAGTAAAAAAGCGACTCGTTAGAGTCGCTTTTTTTATTGTGATTTTTAAAATATTTTTCATTTCTCTATCTCCTTGATAATATGTACTCAATTGTTCATGGTTAGATCAGTTTTACCAAAAACCTTTTTTTAATTGCTGTTTAGTATCTTGTCTATCTCGACGATGCTGTGCACGAGGTTTTTCTGTCTCATGCATGCCACCTTTTTGAAGTAAAGGTGAAAGGGCTACGTGGTTGCGAGCCTTAATTTTTGGCATTTCTTTAATTTTCATGTTTTAACCTTTAATACATAAAACTTGTTTAAGTGTATGGACCACTTCAATAAGATCTGACTGGTTCGCTATAACTTCATCAATGTCCTTATAAGCGCTTGGAATCTCATCGACAACACCACTGTCTTTACGACATTCAATTCCTTGCGTTTGTTCAATTAAGTCTTGTTGATTAAAAAGTATTTTTGCCTTGCTTCGGCTCATTTTGCGGCCAGCTCCGTGAGAGCAAGAACAAAAAGACTCAGGATTAGCTTTTCCTCTAACAATATAAGAGCGTGCTCCCATAGAACCTGGAATAATTCCTAACTCATCTAAACCCGCTCTAATCGCTCCTTTTCTGGTAACTAAAAGATTTTCACCAAAATGGGTTTCTCGACTTACATAATTATGATGGCAATTAATTGCTTCTTTTGTCATTTGAAAAGAGGGTAGAAGAGGTCGAATTGCTTCTAAGATTAATCGCATCATTTCTTTGCGATTTTCGAAAGCATATTCTTGTGCCCATTCCACAGCTTCTACATAATCATTAAAACTATTTGAACCTTCAGCAAAATAACTTAGGTCTTTATCAGGTACATGCCCGAAGCGATGTTGTACTTCTTTCTTGGCAAGTTCAATAAAATAAGTACCAATGACATTACCAAGACCGCGACTACCTGAATGGAGCATGACCCATACATCTTGATTTTCATCAATACATAACTCTATAAAATGATTACCACCTCCTAATGTCCCTAATTGTTTTTGCCAAGTTGCATCAAACTGCCGAAGCATACGAACTAGACCTGGATGTTTCTTTATAATCGGTTGTAAACGCTTTTCGAGTGGAATAATACTCGACGCCTTAGCTTTGACCTGTTTATGTAAAGCAAAACCGACGGGTACTTTACGTTCGATTGCATCACGTAAACAGCTTAAGTTATCTGGAAGTTGTGATGCTTTTAGACTCAAACGAATTGCATTCATTCCACAACCAATATCTACACCGACTGCAGCTGGAATAATTGCATGTTTAGTCGGAATAACACTACCTACAGTCGCGCCTTTTCCTACGTGAACATCTGGCATAACAGCAATATGTGAGTATATGAATTGCAGTTGTGCCATTTTCTTTAGTTGTTCGATACTTTCACTATCTATATCTTGAGTGAAAATTTTAACCGGCACACCATACAGTGCCTCTTCGTTTAATATTTTTTGTATGCCCATAATTTTTCTCTTATTTTTCTGTCCGAATAGGCATAAAAAAACCTAGCGAATGCTAGGTCTTAAATTCGAGCATTCGGACAAGTGAATTAAATTTGTACACTTGTCCGTGAGCTGACATCGTGCCAAATCGTTACTGTGTTTTACCTTGTAGTGTTGGCATGATGTCCTCCTTTTTTAAAAAGTGCCGTTGAAAATCTGAACGGCATTTTACCTGTTTTTAACTAAAGATCAAGTTTTTGACATTTAGTTATTTTTGATTAGCTCTTTAAGCTTACTATTAATCTTGCTCTGGTTTTACATCCATTTGATCGTAAGGTATTAATTTAGTTTTATTTTTCCATTTATATCCGAGCCAAATTACTAAGAATAAAGGCAAGCTAATATAGGTAGAAAGTAAGCCCATCCAGTCAATTTTTCCACCTAAAACAGCTTGATAGTTTTGTCCTAAAATAATGACAGAACAAAGAATAAAGGCAAACCATGGAGCAAATGGGAAAAACTTAGCACGGTAGGCAAGATCGTCGAGCTTATAACCTTGAGCAATATAACCTTTACGGAAACGATAATGTGAAATTGCAATACCTAGCCAAACAATGAAACCACACATCCCAGACATATTGAGAAGCCAGTTAAAGACTTGTTTTTCCCCAATAAAAGTCGTTAAGAAGCAGAATGCAGCAATAAATGTAGTCGCATATAAGGCATTCATTGGAACACCACGATTGTCGAGTTTTGCAAACCATTTTGGTGCGCGGCCTTGTTGAGCCATATCAAATAACATACGGGTAGACGAATACATACCTGAGTTACCTGCCGACAAAATAGCTGTCAAAATAACCGCATTCATTAAGCTCGCAGCGAAAGCAAAGCCTACTTTTTCATAAAGCAAGGTAAAAGGAGAAAGTGCAACATTTTCTGTTGTCGCAGCTTGTAATAGGTTTGGATCATCATAGGCAATGAGTGTACCGATAATGAAAATACACAATACATAGAATAATAAAATTCGCCAGAAAATCTGTTTAATCGCAAGTGGTATCGTTTTCTTTGGATCTTTCGATTCACCCGCAGCCACACCCACCATTTCGGTTCCCTGAAATGAGAACCCTGCAATCATGGCAACACCAATCATGGCTTGTAAACCACCTACAAAAGGCGCATCTTTGTAAGTCCAATTACCAAAAGTGGCCACACCTGGTGTCAACATCACCTTAATAATCATGGCAATACCAATGATAATGAAGGCAACAATAGCGATAACTTTAACCATTGAAAACCAGAATTCGCTTTCGCCAAATCCTTTTACACTCATCGCATTAATCATAAAAATAATGACGAGGAAGAGCGCACTCCAATAGAACCCGGGAATATCTGGAAACCAGAACTTCATAATAAACTGTACTGCAACGAGTTCAAACGCAACCGTGATTGCCCAGTTATACCAGTAGTTCCAACCTAGTGCGAAACCAAAGCCTTCTTCCACATAGCGACTGCCATAGGTGAAGAATGCGCCAGATGTCGGTGTATGAGTTGCAAGTTCGCCCAAACTGGTCATTAAGAAATAAATCATGATACCAATGAGGGAATAGGCGAGTAACGCCCCACCTGGACCTGCATTTGCAATGGTTGACCCAGAAGCAAGGAAGAGACCTGTACCAATGGAACCACCAATGGCGATCATATTCAGATGACGAGCCCCAAGCTTTCGCTGGAGTTTTTCAGGAGCATGTGTTTCGCTCATGGAGATTCCTTACATAGTTTGTTATGCACAGGCATATAACACCTTAAAGCCTTGTAGATCAGTTTTAATCTCACACTGACCAAAGTGCTTCTCGATTAAGATTGGATAGTTTAAAAAACGGTTTGCTACAATCCATAGCTCACCTGATGCCTTTAAATGTTTTTTAGCGTTCTGGCAGAGTCCTTCACTTGCATCGTAGTTGGTATGAATACCTTGATGAAAGGGGGGATTACTGACAATGGCATCAAGTTCTGTTGGGGCGTCTGCAATTCCCGTAACGGGCTGCAATCTCAACTGGTCTGAACCTATTCCATTTCGACTAAAAGTCATTTCCGTTGACCGTAAAGCGAAGGCATCAATATCTAGGGCATGAATAATATTACTTGAATTTACTTTTGCCAAATAGCAACTGATAATTCCCGCACCACACCCGAAGTCGGCAATTCTACCTGATTTCACCTGATTTAGATAAGGGAGTAAAACAGCAGTTCCGACATCTAAATGATTTTGACTAAAAACGCCAGGTAGCGCGCAAATGGTAAGTTCTTGTTCATTTGCTTGAACAGTATAGGTTTTTAACCAGCTTTCAAGAGGTTTGATCTTTTCAGTTTTTTCAATTTTTAAATGCCATAATTGACAATGGCGTGCACTATCGAGTTTAAGTATCTGGCCAAAACTTTGTAATTGTTTAGCTGCTCTTTCAACACCGCCTTTTTTCTCGCCTACTAGAAAAACTGATTGATCAGCTTTTAAATGGCTCATCACTACATGCAATATATAGTTTAAAAGCTCTTTTGATTTAGGCACAAAAATTAAAGCCTGATCAAATTCTTGTGATGGAAACTCAACTGAGAAATGTGCTGGGGTACCTGTATTAATGAAACCTTGGTAGTCAGCATAATTCCATGTCCAGACTGAGGCATCAACCGCAGTAGGTAATTGACTGACTAAGGCATCATTGGGTGCATTAATCAACAAGAGTCTACCTTTTAAATAGTCTTGCTGTCTTAATACCACTTCACTTCTAGGATCCATGTACATCTCTCATGAAGAAGAATGCCCAGTGGAAACTGGGCAGTAATCAAAAAATTAAAAAATAGGTTATTTGTGGGTTTCAGGCAGAACAATATTTAAAATTAGTGCTGCAATACCACCTGTTGCTACACCAGAACTAAAAATATTTTTAAATAACTCTGGCAAGTGCTCCAAAATTTGTGGAACTTGGGCAACACCTAAACCGAGTGCAAGTGAGATCGCAATAATTAAAAGTGCGCGACGATCGAGATGGATAGATGAAAGAATGTTAATGCCTGAGGCAGCAACTGCACCAAACATTACCATAACTGCTCCGCCTAATACTGCCTGTGGTACAGCTTGTATTACACCCGCTACAGCTGGGAATAGCCCTAATATAATGAGTAAAGCTGCAATCCAGATCCCTACGTAACGACTAGCCACACCCGTGAGTTGAATAACACCATTATTTTGGGCAAAAACAGAACTAGGGAAAGTATTAAATAATCCTGCAAGTAAAGAGTTTGCGCCATTTACTAACACGCCACCTTTAATGCGTTGCATCCACTGAGGGCCATCTACAGGTTGGTTTGAAAGTTTGCTGGTTGCTGTGACATCACCAATTGCTTCTAATGAAGTCACCAAATAAATGAATGCCATTGGAATGAATAAGCCCCATGAGAAGCTTAAGCCAAAGTGCATCGGTGTTGGAATTTGAATGACTGGGGCGTCTTTTAGACCAGAGAAATCTAAATAACCCATGAAGCCGGCAAGAATGTAGCCAATAACTAAAGCAATCAAAATAGCTGAGCTTTTAATCCACACTATGCGTATGCGGTTTAAGATAATAATGATGGCAAGAACTGTACAAGACATTATAAGGTTATCAGAACTTGCAAAAGTATGATCTTGCATGGCTTGATAACCACCACCCATACTAATCAAGCCTTCCTTAATAAGTGTCAAGCCAATCAGAAGGACAACAATACCTGTCACAAGCGGAGTAATCAGTCTTTTTACCCATGGCAGAATTTGTGAAACACCCATTTCAATAAATGAACCAGCAATCACCACACCAAAAATAGCAGCCATAACTTGATTTACTGGTGTACCTGCAGCAACCATTGCACTACCGATACCAATAATTGGTCCAATAAAGTTAAAGCTTGTTCCTTGAACAATGAGTAGACCTGCACCGAAAGGACCAACTTTTTTGCATTGTAAGAAAGTTGCAATTCCTGAAATGACCAAAGACATGGATAAAATCATGTTAGTTTCGGTACGTGAAACGCCCAAAGCTAAACAAATGAGAAGTCCAGGTGTAACAATCGGGACAATAATTGCAAGCAAATGTTGAAAAGCTGCTAGAAAAGCCACGAAGGGTTTTGGTCGGTCATCTAGTCCATAAACGAGGTCAAGACGGTCTTGTGATGGTTGATTGGACATGGGAGTAAATACGCCGCAATTTCGCAAATTGGCGCTATTCTAATCGAGATACCTATCTTTACAAAACGAAATACAGACTATTGGAAATTTTTTTTGTCAATGTCAATAAACTGTCACTACTCAAGAGTAGTGTTTTTCTGTATAATTTGCCCTCAAATTTTAGGCGTTTCGAATTTTCATGTCAGATATCAAAAATCTCCGTAATATCGCAATTATTGCGCACGTCGACCACGGGAAAACCACACTTGTCGATAAACTACTTCAGCAATCAGGTGCTCTCGGTGACCGAGCAGGCGAGATTGAGCGTGTCATGGACTCGAATGCGCTTGAAAGTGAACGTGGTATTACCATCTTAGCGAAAAACACCGCTATTACTTGGTTAGACAAACGTACAGATACAACTTACCGTATCAACATCGTAGATACCCCGGGACACGCCGACTTCGGTGGTGAAGTAGAACGTGTAATGTCGATGGTTGACTGCGTACTACTTCTTGTTGACTCACAAGAAGGCCCAATGCCACAAACTCGCTTTGTGACTCAAAAAGCCTTTGCTCGTGGTTTAAAACCAATCGTGATTATCAACAAAGTTGACAAGCCAAGTGCTCGTCCAGACTGGGTAATCGATCAAGTATTTGATTTATTTGATAACCTTGGTGCAACTGATGAGCAACTTGATTTCCCAATCGTTTATGCATCAGGTTTACGTGGTGTAGCGGGTCCTGCTCCTGAAGAACTTGCAGAAGACATGACTCCGTTGTTCGAAACGATTGTAGACATCGTTGAGCCACCAGCTGTTGATGTTGATGGTCCATTCCAAATGCAGATTTCATCACTTGACTATAACAGCTTCGTAGGTGTTATCGGTGTTGGTCGTATTCAACGTGGTTCTGTAAAATTAAATACTCCTGTTACTGTAATTGACAAAGAAGGCAATACACGTAACGGTCGTATCTTAAAAATCATGGGGTACCATGGTTTAGAGCGTATTGATGTTGATTCTGCATCTGCGGGCGATATCGTATGTATTACTGGTATTGATGCACTTAACATTTCTGACACGATTTGTGATCCGAAAAATGTTGAAGCATTACCACCTTTATCTGTAGATGAACCTACAGTGTCTATGACTTTCCAAGTAAACAACTCTCCGTTTGCTGGTAAAGAAGGTAAATTCGTAACTTCACGTAATATTCGTGAACGTCTTGACCGCGAATTAATTCACAACGTAGCTTTACGTGTTGAAGATACTGACAGTCCAGACCGTTTCAAAGTATCTGGCCGTGGTGAACTTCACCTTTCAGTTTTAATTGAAAATATGCGTCGTGAAGGCTTCGAATTAGGTGTATCACGTCCGCAAGTAATCATTAAAGAAATTGATGGTGAAAAACAAGAACCTTACGAAAACGTAACGTTTGACGTTGAAGAGCAGCACCAAGGCGCTGTAATGGAACAAATGGGTCACCGTAAAGGTGAAATGACCAATATGGAAGTTGACGGTAAAGGCCGTATCCGTATTGAAGCAACTGTTCCTTCACGTGGTTTAATTGGTTTCCGTTCTGAATTCTTAACCATGACCTCTGGTACTGGTATTATGACTTCAAGCTTCTCTCACTATGGTCCTCTTAAACAAGGTACTGTTGCGAAGCGTCAAAACGGTGTGTTGATTTCTATGGTTCAAGGTACATGCTTGGGCTATGCATTATTCAGCTTACAAGACCGTGGTCGTTTATTTGCTAAACCACAGTTAGAAGTTTACGAAGGTATGATCGTAGGTATTAACTCTCGTTCAGACGATATGGTTGTAAACCCAACTAAAGCGAAACAGTTAACTAACGTTCGTGCGTCTGGTACTGATGATGCTTTAACTTTAACACCTGCAATTGAATTTACGCTTGAACAAGCTCTTGAATTTATTGAAGATGACGAGTTAGTAGAAGTTACTCCAAAATCAATTCGTATCCGTAAGCGTTACTTGACTGAAAACGAACGTAAACGTAACCGTGATAAATAATTTTTCTTAAATGAAAAAGAAAAACCGCTAAATTCGTTTAGCGGTTTTTTATTGCTTACTGGTAAAGCTGAAAGTAAACTTAAAGTCATATTTTTCTTGTAAGCAAATATGTTGTTAAAGTGTGAAATAGCTTTCTTTTTTTGAAAAAAATATTAAATTATCAATATCATGGCGAGTACTATCTAGACGGATAAGAGGCCAGTGAAAAAAGAAAAATATGATGTGTTCCTCCCCCCTACATCTGGAGATGTTTAGATGAGTATTATTCAAGAATTTAAAGAATTTGCCATTAAAGGCAATATGATGGATTTAGCCATTGGTGTAATTATTGGTGGTGCTTTTGGCAAAATCG